>ONYG01000218.1 GCA_900321995.1 uncultured Methanobrevibacter sp.
GCCCTTTTAAAGATGTATTTGTGAGCGCTAGGGTCTCTAAAGGTAATTTTAGCGTGAGGGTTAGCAATCATGGTTCTACGGATGTATTCGAATGCACCTTGTTCAGCTAAAGAGTAGGAAACTTCCTTAAAGTGAAGCCTAATGCATACACCAGTACCTGTAGGAGTAAATTCGCTTTTTTTGATTAAATCTCCCTTATTTTGCTTTACATCCATTTTGAATTCCATCTTGACTCCTTTGAGCTCACCATTTTCCATCCAACCGGAAGTTACATGGGTAGACTCACCAGTAGTCATTTGAGATAAAAGCACACAACCACTACAACCTAAACCTTGCTGTCCTCTAGATTGTATGTTTCTGAATTTGGAACCAGCAAACATTTGACAGTATACTTTCATGACATATTCTTCAGGAATTCCCGGACCATTATCTGAATGTGTCAATACGTAATGGTCTTTGCCAATCCTATCTAATTTAATACTTATTTCAGGCAAGATACCTGCTTCTTCTGCTGCATCAAAACTGTTAGTGATCAATTCGTGGAAAACGATAGTTAAAGAACGAATCTTCCCAGAAAATCCTAACATCTGCTTATTTTTTCTAAAGAACTCTGATGGAGTCAATTCATTAAAGTTTTCAAAGAGTTCTTGAGCTTGTTGAGACAAATTAAACCTCCTTTAATTTAGAATAAATTTATATCAAACTATTTTTAATTAAATTTAAAGTAAAAAGTAATAAAATCATGCAATGCACATACATATTCTACTTCAAATACCTCACCATATCTAAACAACAAAAGTATTGATTAAAACAGATATAATGAAGTAAAGTTCTAAAAATTTCCATAAAGTTTACAATTAATTTTTTAAAAATTTAAAAATTAAAAACATAGAATAAATTAATGTTTATAGTGGTAATGTTTTGATAAATTCTATTCCAAATATTTTATAATTTTAAAAATTCATGAAAAAATTAACTAAAACATAGTAAATTCTTCACTACATATACATATGTACTCGAAAGTATATAATACTTTGCATATATTTTTAAGATTTTAACATACAAAGTATAAACTATATTAAAAAATTAAAGCAAAAGTCATTTTAATGAAACCTACCTTAATTTTTTATGATAAAATTTTTGCCTTATCTATATACTATTGATAAGATATAGTAAACTTTAATAAAAATTGATTCGTAACAATAAAAACAATACTGAATAGAAATTATGAAAAAATAAAGACATTTTGGAAAAATAAAATTTCAATTTATTAGAAAAAATGAAAATTTAAAAAATGAAAAATAAAAAATAAAAAAGAAAGAAAATCAGATAAATGAAAAATAAAAAATAAAAGACAATGAGAAAATAAAAAAAAATTAAAAAAATGAAAAAGAAAAAAACAAAGGAAAAAAGATAAATTTATCTAATCATCCAAGTCATCACGGAATTGTATTTCATCCTTTTCAATTCCAACGACTTCCTTAAACTCTTTCATTTTACGATCATTCTTCTTATTTTCCAGGAATGCATAGACAGATTTATGTCTTGATCCATTAAGAATCATTTCTACCGCTTCTTTTGCGACCATAACATTTTCCAGTTCACCAATTAATGAAACGGTTTTACCATAAATTGCCATATCCACTTCTGCCATATCTACAATAATCTCTCTTGTTTTACCATCTTTTCCAATAATTCTACCCTTATATCTGGCCATAGCCTTTTTGGATTTTCCAACATATAAAGGCAATTTAATTATTTCCAAGTAAATATCATCTTTATTTAATTTTAATGCTACATGAGGATTAAAACCACGTGCAATAGCTTTTACAATATGGTTAGCCTTCCATACGCCAAGAGGATCTTCCATATTTTCACCAGGGTAAATAGCTACTGTACCTTCATCACTATCAATATCTAAATGAGTATTAGTTGCATTTTCAATCAATTGTTTAGTTTCTCCTTTTGTTCCAATTAAAGCACCCACTCTATCTGCAGGAACTTTAAGATAGTCAGTTTCTGGCAATTTATTCACCTCATTTAATTAATTTAAAAACACATTTGCTTTAATAGATTGATTAATCAAAATTGCTTTAATCATTAAAACAAATGTTAACTAATAATAATTATTTAACCCATTATTTATTAATCTTTATAAAATTTTATGCCATAGAAACTAAACTATAAGAACATAAAATTTTGTTTATAAATAATATATAATTAAAATTATCCAAGAGCATTTGGAAAGTAATATTTCGTTTTAAATTTAAAAGAAATAGAAAATAAGATTATTTAAGCTTATGAGCAGTGATAATCGTATAAGAAGATGCATTTACAGTAATGATACATCCATCAACTGTCACATAATAATTTTTTCCTTTTCTTTCAATTAATGCATTTTTATCCTTTATTTTAGAAACACAATATTCTACAGGCTCAACATCAATTCCAAGATTCTTTTGAATCCTCTTAACACCCATTTCAGTTGTATGAATTTTGTTAATATTATCCAATAATTCCATAATTACACCATAAATAGAAAAGAATTTATAAACAATTATTTTCAAGAAATAATAAAAATAAGTTAAATATTAATTAAAGAAATTGAATTAATAAAAATAAATTTGATTAAATTAGCTTTTTAATAGGCGATTGGTTAAATCTTCAATGGATGTGTCCACACCCATCTTTGAAAACTCAAAACTAATATTCTTAATGTCTCGCTCAAGAAGCTCATTTGCAATTATGTGGTCCCTTACAACAGATTGTGAAACATCAATAATAACTGGCTTTTCATCCATATTAAGAATATTATAGCTTGATAAGTCACCATGAATAAGATTTGCCTTATTAATGAACCTATCCATCTGCTCTACCAATTGCTCATAGAAATCATTAGGGTCTTGTGGTGGAAGATTCTTGACTGTAGGAGCAGGATTTCCCTCTTCATCACCAATAAACTCAATTATTAAAACATTATTTAAACTGGTTATAGCCTCAGGCACATTAACTCCTGCTTCACTAAGACGAGTGAGATTTCTAAACTCCTTATTTACCCAATTGTTAATCAATTGTCTCTTATTGCTTGACCTGACATTGAATCTAGGGTCTCCTGCAATGTAATACTGCATTTTCTTAAAGTCAGAAGTTGCTATTCTGTAAATCTTTACTGCAACGATAGATCCATCATCCTTGATGCCCTTAAGCACATTAGCTTCCTTTCCTGTACTGATTGCACCATTTAAAACATCCAAATGACCTTGATTAGCTAACTTATACAAGACCTGTAATGTTGCCTTATCAAAGATTTCGCTGGAAACCTTTCTGTCATCAGCATCTTTAGTTCTTTTCCTTGAGATTAATTTCTGAACTTCCTCATCCGCTTTAGCCACTTTTGGATCTTCTTGCATAAAAACACCAGCTGCCATCAATAAGTTTAAAAATAGAAATATGATAAGTAAAAATCAATAAAATAAGAACTAGAAAATATACTAGAACAAAATAAGAATAAGTAAAAAAAGAATTAAAAGTAAATAATAAATTATTTACATTTTTAAATAGCCTTTTCTTTCAAGCCAATTAGACTCTGTTCTTGTGTATCTCCAAATTACATCTGCCTTTTCATCAGATTGGAAATCCCATGGTTTTACAAGAACAACATCACCTTCACGAATCCAGATTCTCTTTTTCATTTTACCTGGTATACGTGTCATTCTGATATTTCCATCAGCACATCTTACTTTAAGTTTACCATGTCCCATAATTTGTTCTACGACTCCAGGAATTTCTCCTTTTTTAGGAGTACGTACTCTTCTATATTCTTGTTGATTATTATTTTGTGGTTTAGCCAAAATTTGCCTCCTAATCATTATCCAAATCTTTTAAA
>ONYG01000217.1 GCA_900321995.1 uncultured Methanobrevibacter sp.
ATATTTTCTAAATAGATATTTTCTAAATAGATATTTTCTAAATAAATATTTTCATAATGAAATAAAAAATTTTTTTATTCTTATAAAAAAAGTAAGATTATTAATAAAAAGTAATTAGAATAAATTCAGTATCGCCATTGCTTTTCCTTTCTTATTGAAAAATAATCCATGATTGAAATGACTATGAAGGATATAATCACAATGACAACTACAAAATTAAAAGCTTCTCCCATGTTCCCGGCTGCCACTTCTGAATAAACAGCCATAGGGAGGGTTCTGGTTTGTCCTGCAATGTTACCTGCAAGCATAGCTGTAGCACCAAATTCGCCTAAACCACGGGCATATGCTAGAATTCCACCACTGATGATTCCAGGCAATGCATTTGCAAATAAAACTTTCCAGAAGATTTTCCACTCAGACATTCCTAATGTGCGGCCTGCATCCAATAAGTCAGAGTCGACCTGTTCGAATGCTCCTCGAGCGGATCTATACATTAATGGAAATGACATGACTACCGCTGCAATAACAGTTGCAGTCCATGAAAATGCTATTTTCACAGTAAAAAAGTCTAAAAAGAATCTTCCAATTGGTCCTCTAACACCAAAAATATATAATAAGAAGAACCCTACAACAGTAGGAGGAAGTACAAGAGGCAATGTGAATATGCCGTCAAGCACAATTTTTGCTGAGTCATTCCTCATTTTAACAATGCCGTAAGCTACAATTAAACCTAAAAAAAATGTTATGAAAATTGATAAACTTGCGGTTTTCATTGAAATGAAAATAGGGGACCAATCAGTCATTTCTTTACTCCTTGATATTAGTATAATGAATATTACAAGAGATATTTAAAATAATTTTGTTTATGTTTTATCTTCTTTTTCTCTTGTTTTCTTAAATGATTTTTATTAAATAAGTCTTACCATTAATAGATTATATCATAATAATTATTATACTTATTCATTAAAACCATATTTCAAATTCATTATACCTATTTTAGCTAATTCTAAATTTATTCGTGAATGGTAAAACCATACTCGGTGAATATGTCTTTAGCTTCTTGGGTTTGTAAGAAGTCAAGGAATTTTTGTGCAGCATCTGCATTTTTAGAACCTTTGACCATAGCTACAGGATAAATAACTGGTGTGTCTAAAGAATCATCTGGAGCTTCACAAATAACTTTAACGTCTTCGGTGGATTTTGCATCGGTAGAGTATACAATACCACATTCAGCAGATCCTTGAGCTACTTGGTTTAATACTGCAGTTACATCAGTACCTAAGGATAATTTGGATTCAACTGCATCCCAAATTTTAAGGTTAGTTAATGCTTCTTTAGCGTATTGTCCTGCAGGTACAGATTCTGGGTCACCGATAGCGATGGTACCTTGAACATCTTTTAAGTCTTCAAATGAAGTGATGTTGGAATTGGAGTCAGCAGGTACGATTAAAACAACTTTGTTTTCTAAGAATTGAATGTTGGTGCTGTTATCGATTAAGTCTTTGTCAGCTAAAGCATTCATTTGTTTATTTGCAGCAGACATAAATACGTCAGCTTCTAAACCATTTTCAATTTGAGTTTGCAAATCTCCACTTGAAGCGTAGGTAGGAGTTACTTTTACTCCAGGATATTTTTCTTGGAATAATGGAATCAATTTTTCATCGTAAACATTTTTTAAACTAGCCGCAGCAGCTAAATTGATTTCTTGTCCATCTAAACTGGTATCGGTAGAGTTACCGCCTAAAAAATCAAATAAACCAGCAGAACATGAACCTACAGCTACAATTGCTACTAAAGCTAGTACAGCAATCATTAAAATTTTATTAGTTTTCATGATAAATCTCCTTTTGATTAATATATAAAACACTATCAGATAATTAATACAGAATTAAAGATTAAAAAAGCATATTGGAATTTTTCTAAATTCTCATGACATGAAATAGTGCACACAAATTATTATTTACACAATTCTAGTCCTTCAATAAATAATAATGGATGTACATAAATAATATGGTCAATCAATTAATCTTTTTATTCAAATTTATTCCATTTTTCTTTATTTTTCTATAATCTTAAATTAAATTTAATTATCATTTTAGTAATTATAGTTTGTCAAATTAAATATATATATCTTTACATATCGTTTTATTTTTTAGTAAAAAAACTACTTAAATTCGTACAATATTATAAAAAAAATAATGTTGGTAAAATAAGTTCATATCCTTTTAGATTATTAAATATTTAAAAAAAGTGATTAAAATTATTAAATTTTAATTTTTAATTGGCAAATTCTTATTTTAATGCTTTTTAAGTATCTAATTTTTAAAAAAGTAGTTGGTATATGGATTTCATAAAATTTATTGTTTATATATTAAATCCATATCTTCAATTGGTAAAAGTGTTTCAACTGCTTTTGCTTCGATGTTAATTCCCTTTTCTTTAATGGCAGCTATTGAATTCAATCCGCTTCCAGCAACAATTCCAAAGTTATAATTGTCTACCTTTGCATTGTAAACCAGTTCTCTTGGTTTTCCTATTTTAAGTATTGAAAATCCATTTTCACTAATCTTATTCAATATCTCTTCACTGTCTGTTCTGGCTATATATGGAACTTCTTTAATTGAAGCAAGAACCTTTTTAGGACCTTTTCTATTGTTTATCCTAACGAGGTCTTTAAAAATAAAGATTTTATGTGGATCTATTGAAGAACCATTATAGGAAATCATTTCAACAAATAATGGTGGCTTTCCAAGTTCTAATAGGCCTCCATATTGTGGGGTGCTCATTATTCCGTTTTTGATAAGAATTCCGTCAATTGTAGATGAGCATACTGTTGCAAGTCCTATTTTGCTATTGTTATTTGGATGCTCAATTACCTTAAAGTAAGGGTTAATAAATTTAGGAAGTTTTTTCTGTGATTTCTTTAAAATCTTTAATCCATCTTCTAAGTCTTCTTTATTTAGGTATGAAATGTTTGCCACTATATTTCCAGTGTTTGTTTCCACATCGTAATCCACTTGATTCATCCTATTCAATGATTTTGTGAATATGAAAGGTGTTCTTTTTGATTCTATTTTTTTAGCAGGCTTTATTGTGTATTTAACAGATTCAAATTCCTTAAGCCTACTATAATTCAAAAATTCTTCACCAGTCTTAATGTCTATTTTATAGTTCATCTCTTGAGCTGCGCAAAATGGTGTGATTCCACCTATTATAGCTATTCCCACCATATCTTCGGGAACAGGAAGTGATAAGATGTTCTCTCCCGCTTCTCCAATTTCAAGAACTCCTGAGATTCCTACTGACTTCAGTTTTTCAATGATGCCTTTTGCCTTTTCAAGACTGTTTTCAGGGATTATTCTAAAATTGGCAGGGATTGTTCCATTTCCTTCCCTTACAACATCAAGTACAGAGGTCATGTCTTTAGCTATAAAAGCATCTAAAGGAGTTATTGATGTTTTCTTGTAGGAAATGAGCTCAACGAATTGTGTAGGGGAGTAGTCCTCTATTTCAACAAGCCCTCCATATTGTGGAATTGAAGGAATTCCATTCTTAAGGAGTATTCCATCTATGGTTGTTCCACAAACGGTTTTCATTATGTATCCTTTTTTCCCATTGATTTCAGTCTTTTTAGCATTGATTAATGGACTAACGCATATTCCAGATGCGAATACCTCTTTAATTATGTCGAATGCCTTATTGTCAAGAATATTTGAGGTGTTAACAATGACATTTCCCTCTTTTTTATTAAAATCAAAATCAGTTTGGTAGATTCTCTCTTCAAATTTTGAGAAAATGAAATCTACTTGGTCATAAATTAGTCCTTTCTCAAGTTTTGTCTTTCCAAGTTCTGTGATTACTCTGCCAGAATATCCTTTTCTTTCACTATATCCTTTTTCATCAAGAATCTGCATATGGTAACGAACTGCACGCTCACCAAGATTGTATCCTTTCATCTTAAGCTCATCTGCTATTACCTTTGAGCCTATTGGCTTTTCTTGAGTGTTTAGAATTCTTAGGATCTCTATCATTCTGTGTTCTGATTCTGACATTCAATCACTTTTTAAAATAAATTTTTATTTGATTTATAAGGGTCTAAAAATTTATACTTGAAGCATTGCTTTATGTCCCTTTATTATGCCCTTTATATTAAAAAATTAAGTTTATAACTTTAAATTAAAAAAAATAAAAAATTAATACTTAGATTATAAATCTAAGTATTTTTTCTGTTCGTATCCGAATACTTGAACTCTGTATTCGTCCCATTCCTTATATTTAGCATCAAGGAATGCATTGAAAATGTGTTCTCCAAGAGCTTCCTTGAGAATTTCATTGGTTTCAAAGGTATGGTATGCTTCCCATAAACTGGATGGCAATAGTTCAATTCCGTTTTCTTCCCTTTCCTCTTCGCTCAATTCATAAATGTTGATTTCAATAGGTTCTCCTGGGTCGATTTTGTTTTTGATTCCATCCATTCCTGCTTCAAGCATTACAGCAAATGCTAAATAAGGGTTACATGTTGGGTCTGGGCTTCTGTATTCAATACGGGTAGCCTTTCCACGTGCGGAAGGAACTCTTATTAATGCAGATCTGTTTTGAAGACCATAGGAAATGTAAACAGGAGCTTCATAACCTGGAACAAGTCTTTTGTATGAGTTTACAGTTGGGTTAGTGACTGCAGTCAATGCTGCTGAATGTTTTAATAATCCTCCAATAAACCACATTGCTTCTTGACTTAATCCGTTTTCGCTTTCGTCATCTGCAAATATGTTTTCCCCATCTTTAAAGAGGCTTTGGTGACAGTGCATTCCACTTCCACTTTCTCCAAAGAATGGTTTTGGCATAAAGGTTACTCTGTAATCGAATCCATCGAATTCTGCCATATTTGCTACGATAGCTTTGATTGCTTGTTTGAATGTGATTACTGCATCTGCAGTTTTTAAAGCGTCATCAAATTTAAATGCGATTTCGTTTTGTCCAGGACCTACTTCGTGGTGGCTTGCTTCCACTTCAAATCCTAATTCTTGTAAGTTGGTAGTTAATTCTCTTCTAAAGTCAGTTCCTTTATCAACAGGTTCAACATCGAAATATCCTGCAGTATCATGAGGAATAGGATATCCATCATCATCAGTGTCTACAATGAAGAATTCTGGTTCTGGACCAATATTGTATGTGTATCCTTCTTCTTTAATTTTAGCTAATGCCTTTTTAAGGATTCCTCTTGGGTCTCCTGCAAATGGTTTTCCATCTGGAGTGTAGATGTCACAAATGAATCTGCATGATGCAGACTCTTCAGGTCTCCAGGATAAAGGGGAGTAAGTGCTTATGTCTGGTTTTAAGACAAGGTCACTTGCATTGATTCCTACAAAACCTGGAATTGAGGATCCGTCAAAAAGAATTCCATCTTTAAATAAATCTTCCATGTTCTCTAATCTGCATGGTATAGATACATTTTTTGGAATTCCGTGTAAATCTACAAATTGAAGTCTGATGAATTTGATATTATCAGATTTCATTCTTTCAATTATATTTTCAATTTTTTTGTCCATTCTATATTCTCCTGATTGTGAAGTTTATAGTTATTAATAAATATCATGATGAAACATATTCCTATCTCGGAAATATATTTCCACTCAATTATATATTAATCTTTATTACATATAATTTTTTCATATGCCTTAACATATTTGTCATCATATGTTTAACATATAATTCAACATATAAATTTATATAGTTTATACTTTTTAAATGTTAAGGGAATGTAATATTTTATCAATATTTTTATGAAATTTGCCATATTTTTTTAGTAAATACTTAAAAATAGTTTAATAAAATTGATAAAAATTGAACAGATTAATATGGATTTATAAATGTTTATTTCAATATCAATTCTTTTCATTGAAATTTCTAAAAAATAGATTATAAATAGTTTAGAAATAGTTAGAAATAGTTTATAAATAGTTTAATAATAGTTTAGAAATAGTTTAAAATTGTTTAAAAATTGGGTAACAGTATTAAGCTTGAAAAAATAAGAAAATAAGTTTTAAAGCTAAAGCTCTAAAACTTGAAATGAGTCTAAGTCTAATAGATCAAAACTAAAAATCTTAGGAGCATAATTGACCTTTCCAATTCCAGTTACGATCTTATATGCTTCAAAAGCTTCTAAACATCCTACTATGTTTGGAACTGGTCCGATAACCGGAGGGACTCCTTTAGTTAATTTTGATATTTTCTCTTTAGTCTCTTCGCCTAATTCCTTGCCAAGAGATGGAAGTGAGAATAATTCCTCATAGCTTGGTGTATCCTTAGTGAAGACACTCACTTGTCCTTGTGTTCCATGAATTGCTCCATGAACAAAAGGAATATCATTTTCTCTTGCATATCTGCTTACTATGATTCTTGTATATAAGTTATCTAAAGCATCGATGATTATGTCTCTATCTCCAAAGACCTTATCAACATTATCCTCATTCAATTCTTCATCAAATGCATTGACTTTTGTATAAGGATTTGTTATTCTGACTCTTTCTTTTGTTGCAGCGGATTTAGATATGCCTATTGTTTCTAAACTGGATATTGCTTGTCTATTTAAGTTAGATAAGTCATATTCGTCTTTGTCTATGATTGTTAAATCTCCAAGTCCCATACGTGCAAGCATTAGGATTGTTCCTCCACCTATGCCTCCACAGCCAACAACCCCTATTTTTGCATCTTTGAATCTTGTCTGTTGGCTTTTAGTCACTATGCTCATTTGACGGGTCGCTATGTCCCAGTATCCAAATCCTTTATATCGCTCAGGCATATTTTCACATTCCTTATTACAATTATTTAATATCTGTCTATAATATTTTGTTTTTTATTTCATTTATATATTAAGAAAAAACTTCCATTAATATTATAAAATTTTATTTTATTTTCTTTTTAGTAAAGTAAAAACTTCCATTAATATTATAAAATTTTATTTTTTTTTACCCCGTACTTCAATTATGTTTCTTATTATATATAACAATTGTTATTTTTTATTTAAAAAAATATAATCTAAAACTAATTGTCTATAAAATCAATTAATTTTAGATTTTAATAAAACTATTTTTTAGAAATAAGTGTATTTCTTTCCAAAGAACTCCTCAACTTTAGCAAGCTCTTCGGAGATGTGAATCATTTGTGGGCAGTGATATAAGCAATCTTCACAATGAATACAGCTGTCTGCTCTTGTACCGCTTTCTAAAGAGAAATAATGCATTGCGCTACCAGCAGGGTCATTAAGCATTTTTGCAACATTATATTCCCTAAAGCAGCCTGCAACATCCACTCCATGTGGACAAGGCATGCAGTACTGGCATCCAGTACAGTCATTCGCTTTCCTTTGCTTATATTCCCAAGCAACTTCCTTGATTAGTTCTAAGTCATTTTCACTTATTGAATTTATTTCAGACTTATTGGCTATTTCTATATTTTCCTTAACTTGTTCTAGAGAATTCATTCCGCTTAAAACTGTATTCACTTCTTCCATATTCCAAAGGTATTGGAAGGCCCATTCAACTGGACTTCTCTTTTCTTCTGCAAGGTCCCATAAGTCCATAATGTCCTTTGGAATGTTTTGCACTAGTCTGCCGCCTCTAAGAGGTTCCATAATCATTGTTCCTAAATTATGGGATGCAAGATATTCGACACCTTCCCTTCCTGATTGGTATCTCTCATCAAGATAGTTCAATTGGGTTAGGCCAAATTCAAACTTGTCATAGTCATCTACAATGTCTACTATCCAATCCATTTCGGTATGGGCAGAAAAACCAATATGCTTCACTTTTCCACTTTCTAAAAGACTGTCCATAAACTCAAATGCACCAATTTCCCTATACATTTTCCAATAATCTTCATTAAGGCTATGAAGCATATATAAATCGATGCAATCTGTTTTAAGATCTTTCAATTGGCTTTCAAAGATTTTTTCCATGTCTTCTTTTGTCTCTATCAGCCAGCTTGGCATTTTTGCAGTCAATAAAACTTCGTCTCTATAAGAATGCTCATTTAGGAAGTTTCCAATGTACTCTTCACACTTTCCTTTTCCAGATAAGTTATTTGCATGGTATGAATAAGCAGTATCAATAATATTTATTCCATTATCTATTCCATAACTTAAGATTTCATCAGATGTTTTAACATCAATTTGATCATTAGTTTCAAAATGGGGCAATCTCATTGCTCCAAATCCTAAAATGGAAACTTTTTCTCCAGTTTTTCCTAAAGTTCTATATTTCATTGTGTTACCTATCGCTTGTTGTAAAGTATTTTAATTATATTCTTATTGTTTACTTTGTAATATATTCAAGTATTATTACCTTTCAATTTTATCAGATATTTTAATATTGGTTCTTATTAGTTAATATATTTTTTAAGAGGGTTTTATTTTTCATATATCTTAAGTCTCTAGGAGTCTATAAAAAAATAAAAGATTAAAATATATGTAATTACATAAGTATAAATATGGAGATTTTTGGAATTGTCTGTGAAATAATTATTCCAATTTTAGTATTTGGAGTGTTGTTTGCACTTGGAAAATTGATTTATGAAAGAATTGCCAATAGCGAGAGTAAGCTTTTAAATCCACTGGAATATTTTCCAGAAGAGGAACTTGAAACATTAAAGCAAGTTTATTATTTGGTAATGATGTTAATATTCTTTGCTTTAATATTATACATCATGATAGTTCAGGCTAAGGAGACCTTTGCTATTGCTATTTTACAAATTCTTGTATCAGTGTATGTCGCTATAACTTTGGACTATGGTTCTTTGAAAAATAAAATATTATTTTTGCTCCTGGTGCCTTTTGAATCCATAATATTCATTGTCTTTAATGATTATCTAATGTTTTGGCCGATTTATCTAATCCATATTCTTGTTTATGCATATTTCATTAAGGAATATTTTGACAAATTCAGAAAATATACTGAGACAAATGGTCTTGGAATTACAATTATCCTATTGTTCGTAATAGTTTTTGTAAGCTTTATTATCACATTGTTTGTGGAGGGTGTTGAACCTTTAAATTCTGCTGTAATGGTTTCAAATGCATTTACAAGTAATGGTTATGCAATACTTGGAAACTCCGGCATTGGTAAATTAACAAGCATGGTTTTAGTTTGGAGTGGATATATCCTATCTGGTGTAGGTACTGCAACATTAACCGCTGCAATTTTATTGAAACATAATCAAAAACGTGAAAAAGAATTAAATAAACGTTTGGATGAATTAGAATCATTAATTAAAAATAATAATAATAAAGAAAAGGATATGGAGTAATTGCCCATATCTTTTTTCTATTCTTGTTTTTAACTACTTATTTTTTTTAGATATGGAGTAATTGCCCATATCTTTTTAGTTTTTTCTATTTTTTTAGTTTAGCACTGTATTTAACAGTTTTTTTAGTGTTAGTTATTTTTTAACTCAGCGAATTGTTTTTAGTTGTTTTTTAGTGTTAGTTATTTTTTCAATTCAGCTAAATTCTCTTTTAATAGTTTATAGATGTTTTCTGCACCGATAATTTCATCATCACTGACATTCCAGCTTGAAGGGTACAATATGAATGGTTTGGATTGATCTCCACCTGCTCCACCGTGACTTCCAACCAATTCTTCAAATGCACATACCTCATCAGCTTCAGCATCATAGAAACTGTTAACCAAGATATCTGGTGTATGTTCAAATGAACTGGTTCTTTTTAAATGTTTAACGATATTGTCTCCAAATCCAAGAAGAGGGTTTTCACCATCGATTTTGTCGCTATCCAAGTAGTAGGTTCCATTCTTTCCAATGGCTAAGTCTCCGTGTTCTTGGGATTTAACTAAAATAAAACCAACATATTCATTATTTATAAGGCCAGGTATCAGTTCAGGGAAATAGCGGTTAAGTTCCTCATAGCTTAATCTTTGAGTCCATTGGGTCAAATAGATCATTGCAAGGTTACCTGAAGCCAGTACAATGACTTCAGAGTCACTTAATTCCTTAGCTTCTTCTTTCTCTTTCTCTATTTTTTTATCTTTTCTTGCAAATGGAGTGTAGTCCCCTACAAAATGGTCATCATTTGAAGTCATTTTTGCAAACATGGTCATGTCTTCTGGAAGCAATGATTTTACAAAGTCCTCAAAGGTTTGACCATATCTTTGGGTAAATGTGGCTCCGTTTGTTTGACCATGGTCAGATTGAATTACGAATTGATAATCTCTTGGAGAATATCTGTTTGCATCAGTCAAGTGTTTAATCTGTTGGTCCATTTGCCTTAATGCTATCCATGCGTCACTGTCTCTGACTCCAGAGTGGTGAGCTATTTCGTCGTAACCTAAGTATGTGGAGTATGCAACATCAACATCTCCAACCATCATGTCTCCGATTAATGTTGAAGTGTTGATTTCTCTCATAAAGACGTTTGTGGCAGCTCTTGTTGGAATGTATGCTATGCCACGGTTTATTCTTGGCCTGACGTTTTTGATTGAATGGGTGATTTGGGACCAGATTTCACGTACAATGTCTGCAAGGAACAATGAGACAATACGTGCAAAATTGCTTGGATTGGAAAATACTGAGTACCATGCCTTATTGTAGAGTTTTCCAAAGTCCATGATCTTACTGAATGTAAATATTACATTGTCAGTATCTCCTGAGAATAAATTAGACCTGCTCGCTCCATTATTTACAAGCAATCCGTTTCCATTTGAAATTCTCTTTTCCAATTCAGGCACATTGCTGATTCCAGAACATTGCATCATCTGATCGCCATTGCTCTTTTCTATCCATCTGAATGCAACGATGCCTTCATTATTTCCATGAAGGATTCCTGCCTGGCTTGCACCGGTTTGGGAAGACAAGTCAGTTTCCCACATTCTAAGATTGTAGTCATTGCTTTCAATCATTTCTTTAATAGTTGGCATGTCTCCTTTTTCAACTGCTTCACATAAAACATTATATGCAAGTCCGTCAATTTCAACGATTATAACGCCTGGATAATCCTTGACTTCATTTTTTGCATTCTTTTTGGCATCATTTAAAACGGATCTGTAATAGGAACTGTCATCATTAATTGTTATTAAGCTAGATAGCACTGTTGTAACGGCAGCCATTCCTAAAGGGGCAAGAATCATTGCAGCTCCTTTGATTTCTATTCCAAATGATGGTGCGAGTAACTGAAGAAGGAGTCCGTTTAATAGTAATGAACCTATTCCGAAGGTCAATACTAAAAATGGCATAGCTATTCTTGTTAAAATAGGCCAGAGTATTGCATTTACTATACCTAGGAATAATACTAAAAGGAATATGTCACCAGTTTGGCTAATTTCGACTCCTAAACCTAAAATACTTATAAGATATATTCCTATCATATTTCCAATAAATACGATTAAACTTCTTTTCAAACTTTTTTTCGGAATTTCTTTTCCCTTAATAATTTCCATATAATCAGCGCCAAGTATTAATTTTAAAATTTTAGAACAAAGTAGGTTTGTAAATTAAACAGTATATATTTAAAGTTTGTACTTTATAGTATATATTCTAAATGAAAATTAATTATTTATTCTTTTGTATTGTTCATTGTTATTTTTTTTAATCTTTTTAATCTATTTTCTAATCTTTTTTTATCTTATCTTTTTAAATTCTTAATCTTTTAAATTCTTATTTTTAATTCTTATTTTTTTTTAAACAAATTTTAAATATTGCTTTTTAAAAAAATATTAATATCTCATTAGAGAGTTTTAAAATTATATTATGTGTGTTAATATGGAAATAATGGAAATAATTAAAGATTCTTTTCTATTTCCATCTAAAAACTTAGGAACCTTCTCAATTTATGTTGTATTGTCAGTATTAGTTGCAACATTTACTTTTGGAGGAATATTCTCCTATTTATTAGGGTTTATTGGCTCTGAATACATTTTAATAGGCGGATTAACTCTTGTATTTGCAATGTTAATTGGATGGGTAATGTCTGGTTATGAAATCAGCATAATTAAATCTGGTATTGACCTTGATGATGAAATTCCTGAGTTTAAATGGTGGGATAATTTTATTACAGGTTTTTTAAACTTTATTGTTGCAATCGTTTACTTTATAATTCCTGCTTTTATTGTGGGAGTTGTAGGATATCTTATAAATATTAATGACAAACTTATGGCAGTTGCTCAAGAGATTTCTTCACTCTATCCAAATATTTTCTTGACAAGTTCTCCGGATATTGCATTTGAGGCATTGTCTCAAGCAATAATTGAATTAATAGTTCCTTTAGCTATTCTCATTATTGTTGCTCTAATTGTATTTGTAATCTTTTTATTCCTCCAATCCATGGCTGAAGCAAGATTGGCAAATACAGGTAGTTTAAGTGAAGCTTTAAACATTTTTGAAGCAGCTAAAGATATAAAACGAATTGGTGTACGTAAAGTAATTATAGTAATCTTATTAGTTTTTGTAATTATTGGTGTTATTGGGATGGTTACATCTGTTATATTTGACTATGTGCCAACATTATCAATTCTTTCAATTATAATAAGCCCATACTTAGTATTCTTTGCTCAAAGGGCTACTGGATTATTATATTCTGATATAGCTTAATATTTTAAGCTATTCTTTTTTCTTTTTTTTAAATCTGTTTTTAGTTTATTATTTTAAATTAGGTCTTATCTTTTTTTTATCAGTGTGTTCACAATAACTTAATTTTTTACGGATTAAACTTCATTTATGCCTTTAAATCTTTAAAATGATGTTTCTATGGTTTAGATATGTAAATCTTTAATTATTGGTTGAAAAACTTTAAAAAGAAGTAATGATTTTTTTTATTGGTTAAAATAAATTTAAAAATTTAGTTCATGTGGTATGGTTGAAAAATTTAAAAAAAAGTTATAAGCAATCAAAAGATTGCTTATTTAATTTTATGGTGCTACATATAACCTTACACCTTGGGTGATTAAAGCTACGCCTATAAGTACTGCAGCGAAAATCGGTTGGGTAAGTGAAAAGCCTCCAAGGCCGAGTGCAATAACACCTAAGATTATAATCAATATTGAAGCAATCTTTGATACGCCTTCTCCTGCAAAGATACCTGCTACACCTATAAAGATCATTAAGATACCAATAATGTAGAATTGGAATCCTAAAAGGAAGGACAATGCATCAATGTTGAATATGAATAGCAAACCGAATATGATTGCAAGAATTCCAATAATTATATTGAGTGCTGAAAATTCGGTTAGAATTGATGCTATACCTAAGAATAGTAAGCTAACTCCAATCATGATAGATACTAATCCGGAACTAACCAAAGGGAAAATTATGAAAATTAATCCTAAAATTATGGATAATATTCCAGATACTTTATTAGGTTCCATGTTTTTCCTCCAAAATTTTTATTACTCACTTAAGTGAGAAATTTAAAAGCATTTATGCTTTCAATATTAATTATGTATGTATTAATATTTAATTATTGACTTAGTTATCATAGTATTTTAAGAATTTGCTTTTATAACACAAAATAAGCAAAAATAGAAATTATTTATTTTAAAATTTTTATGAAAAAATAGATTTATTTGTTTAAAAAATTCATAAGAAAAAATAGAAATTTTGTTTAAAAATCAAGAAAAAATTAAAATTAAAAAAAAGAATAATGAGAGATTAATTCTCATTGTTTAATTTTGTTATCTTTCAGCCGTAACGTTAGAAGGAAAACCACTCCCATAATGAGAGCTGTTATCTGCATTACGAATGCCATGGTATTTTGAATAATGATGTTTGCAACATCTACAAGGGTACTGTCCTGTTTAAGATCATCTATAGTAGCAACTTTTTGGAAGTAATTTGCAACTTCAAGTTGGAATTGTTCGTCTCCTGAATGATCTGGTGCATAGGTATCGACAGCAGTGCTGATACCGCCCATAACTCCGAGAATTAAAATTATTCCAATAACTGCTGTACCCATTGATTCACCTAATGAGGTACCGGTTGAATTAATACCTGATGCATTATTTTGACTTTCTGCAGGAATATTGCTTAATGAAATATCAGTACATAAAGCCATAATGAAACCAAGTCCAGCACCTAATACTAATAATCCTGGTAATAATGTCCAAAGTGTTGTATCAAGTCTAAATTGATAACTTAACATTAAACATCCAATAATTGCCATTATGCATCCTATTGCCATAATTTTCTTGTGACTTAATTTTTCTGTTAAACTTGGAGCCAATACTGCAAAAATAAGCAAACCTAAAGTTAATGGAAGAGTAGTCACACCAGTATTGAATGCATTTAACTGCAATACGCTTTGCAAGAATAGGGAAACTGCAAATAATCCCCCACCCATTGCAAGGTAAGATAATAACAAAATTATAGTTCCTACACGTAAATTTCTGTCTTTAAATAGTTCCATATCAAGTAATGGTACTTTGCCATTTCTTTTTCTTCTGATTTCAAAGTATGCAAAGGCAACTAATGCAATTAATCCTACTACAATTATGCCTATGCTTGTGGTGAAATCTTTAGATAGTGACAAGATACCTAGTACTAATAAGACAAGGCCTATAAATGAAATTATAGCGCCTGAAATGTCTAAATCGCTTCTGGATTCAGTAGGTTCGAAATGAGGTATTCTATTTCTGAATATTAAAATAACGAAAACGATTATCAATTCAACTGCAAATCCATATCTCCAACTTAAAAATGTTGTCATGACTCCTCCGAAGAGTGGGCCAATAGCAGCTGCAACTGCACCCATAACACCTACAATCGCCAAAGCAACTGTACGTTTTTCACCAGAATATGTTCCACTTATGATGGAAACGGTTGCAGGCATCATTAATGCACCAGCAACACCTTCAATTGCTGCCCATCCTACAAATAACATTCCAGCACTTGAACTTATTGATGCTGTGAATGTACCGACACCATAAAGTGCAGTACCTATTAAAAACAGTTTCTTTTTACCCACTATGTCCTGAAGCTTTGCACTTAACAGCATAAATGCTGCAGTGATGAGAGTATAAAATGACATAATTGATTGAATTGTACTGACGTCAGTATTCAAGTCTACAACAACCTGTGAAATACTCACATTCATGAATGTAGCATCCAAAGCTACAATAAAGGAAGCAAGAGCCACGACTATTAGTGGAACCCAAGAATTTTCCTTAATAGTTTCATTCATATTTTTTAATCCTCCGATTAATATCACTTTTAAATTTATAATCTATTAAAATACATTTACTAAATTATATTTTTTATAAGGATATTTATATCTTATATAATTTTTTCTTTGTGTTGTGTTATATAGTTTTGGGGATTTTATAAAGATATTTCTTGTTTTCAACTTTTTGCAATGTAAATTCAGTATTATGTTGAAAAAAGGGGGTTTTTAAAAGTAGTAGGGCGGATTAAGTTTTATTTTGGTTTTTAAAAAAGTAGTTATTATTTTGATTAAATTTATAAAAATTAGTTAAAAAAGTTATGATGTAAAGATTCCTGGGATTGGATGCCGGGGGCGGGATTCGAACCCGCGATCTCACGGTATCCCAGGAAAAAAGTCAGAGCACGCTTAGTTAC
>ONYG01000216.1 GCA_900321995.1 uncultured Methanobrevibacter sp.
GATGACGCCCCCTTTTGTCATTTTTGCAAAACCTTCTTTTAGTACTTTTGTTCCTTTTTCTACCATTTTTTTGTTCTCCTATTTCTTAATTGCTTGAAGGGTATATATTAAAAGGGCTTTCTAAAACGTTAATATAACAATTGTTATAATAACAATTATTAATATATAGATTTTACCTATATAAATTTTATGACAACAAAAACAATAAAATCCATACAAACGTCAAGTATAACTGACAAAAATTACAGTTATCAAACTGATTTATCGATATAAATGAGACTGTAAAATTAAAAAATGAAAAAATGAAAAATAGAAATAGATGAAAAGAAATAGAAATAGAAAAGAAATAGAATAATGATAAAAAAGAAAATAAACATTTCTTTTATTTTTTGAATCTGGCTTTAGAACTCTTTTTATAGATGATTCATTAATTATCATCCTTTTTGTTCATATAATTTAACAATTCATTCAATTGGGATAGCTGCTCTTTCAGCTGCTTAGAGTGCTCATTAGACTTATCCAGTTTTTCCTTAACTTCTTCTAATTCTTTTCTTGTTTTTTCAAGCTCCTTTTCTTGGAAGTTCAATTTCTGATTAATGAACTGAAGGTTTTCATCAACACTTATTCCATCATCAATAAGCCTATCTGTAAAGAATGAAGCAATTATACCTGTAATTGTAGAGAAAACCAATACTCCTAAAATAATTAGAAAGACTGAAATGAACCTTGTCAAAGGAGTGTTTATAGCATTATCATTATAACCTACAGTGGTTAAGGTTATGATAACAAAATAAAAGCTGTCTGTTAAATTCTTAATGCCTGCAAAGTATAATAGGACTGTGAAGAAAATAATTATTCCAAAGATAATTGATAAGATCCTAAATAATGAAGTTCGTTTAACAAACTTTTCTAAATTATACTTTTTGATTATATTTACAGCCATAATTAACCTTATGATTCTAATCAATCTTAAGAAACGAGTAAGATTAAATAAAGAGTGAATAGGCAATAGGTCAAATGGTATTGCAGCAATTAAAGACCATATATGCTCTTTTGTAAATTCCTTTTTATTATCAGCAATATATAATCCATAAAAGAATTCTAAAATCAAAAGAAAACAGATTGTTAAGTCGAAATTTCGGACAAAACCTGTATAATCCAATAAATGAATTTCTGGAATAGGCAAGGAAACAACGATTAGAATTAAATCCAATATTATTAATAGGTCAAATGTTATCTCCACATATGGTTTAATTCTTTCAGTGTCCATAGAAACCCCAGATTAAAAATAGATAATAAATTTTGTTTTTATGGATATTTATATATTTGGATAAATAAGTTTGATAAAAAAAATGAATTTTATCTGATAATAAGTTCAAAAAAAATAAGAACATCAATTAGAATTAATAAAAAAAGAAAAATAAATAAAAAAAAGAAAAAATTATGTTTAATAAATTAAAAAAAAGATAAAATGGATAGAAAATCAAAAACAATTAGAAGTACTTTCATAATTCAAAATTAAAACTTACAGTAGTAAATTTCATTCCGCTGTCTCTGATTTTTTTAGAGTTTATTTCAACATCGCCATATTTCTTTAAGAATGAATTGATCTCCCTTGATATGGAATCATATTTTCTTCTATCATAAACCCTATAAGAGCCCATGAACTTAACAGATTCGCTTTTATTTAATACAGTTACCTTATCCATTCTAAATGATTCGTTATTTTTCTCTAAACAGGAGTTAATCTTGTCTACTATCTCTTCTTTGATTTTTTCTTTTTCCTCAGTGCTGATCATGATACCATCTCAATTATTATAATCCATGCAATTGGATAGGTCATTAAATTTTAACGCTTAAAGAAGCAATTAAACTTTACTTATATAATATCTTATATTTTTTTATTTTTATAATTTATGAGAAGCTTATTAAATTTTGTTAATTAATTTTACAAATATAAATCAACTTAACCAAATAAAAACAATTTACCACATACAACCAAAATAAACAATCACAAACCAATTTAACCAAATAAAAACAATTTACCACATACAACTAAAATAAACAATCCTAAATCAATTTAACAAAATAAAAACAATTTTTACCCATTATTTAATAAAATAAAGTATAAATAATAAAAATAACATAATTTTAATCTAAACGGTAACTCCTTAAGACCAAGGAGGTGATAAAATGTATTATTTTATTTTCCAAATTTCATTAAATTTTTATTTTGAAATTCACTTGGCATATCAAATTATAAAGGAGGTTTATTGTGAATATCCAAAATAAAATTTGGATAGTAATAATAGTTTACCTATTTATTTTACTGGTAACTTATTGTATTGTCATAATAATTTTTTACAAATTATTATAAAACTCAATAAGTCTCCTAAATAAATTATAGGAATAATCACATTTACAAGAATTTGGTTTTTCACAACCCCTAGTTGTGTAGAGTTCCGTTTATATTGTATAGACACTCCCTATAATTTATTTTTTATGAAAAATTTATATATCATTTTTTTCATAATAATAATTAGAATTTAAAGATTCAAATGAATTTTTTAATTCACCTTTGTAATTTGGTATATTTCAATATCGTACTAGGGATTGTAGAAAACATCTACAATGGATATTGAACGAAAATTAAATCTCTAATCTATATAAAAGTAGATTAGAGATTTTTTTATCTCGCTTAAAAACTATTTTTAAATAAAACTAATTAGATAATCACTCAAAACTATTTTTACTTTAAATACTTAAATAAAAAATTAAAAAATCCAAATCATTTTTAATCATTTACTTTTTATATTATGAGTACACTTCAGATTCGCTAAAATCTTATAAATCCACTTAGCACTTCTGTATGATAAGAAAAATAAGTAAGATTTATAGCAAAACAAATATATATTAAAAATCAAGAAAAGTGAATTGAATTTCATCCAAACAATAAAAAAATAATCAAAGAATCAAGAGATGATTTGATGGCAGACAAATTCAGCAAAGAGACACGAAGCTACATCATGTCACGAATAAGGGGAAAGGACACCAAGCCAGAGATTATGGTTAGAAGCTTTCTTTTCTCACAAGGGCTTAGGTTTAGAAAGAATGACAAAAGATATCCTGGAAGCCCTGATGTTGTCCTTCCAAAGTACAATACTGTCGTATTTGTTCATGGCTGCTTCTGGCATCTTCATGAGGGCTGCAAACATGCAAAGATTCCAAAGTCAAATGTTGAATATTGGGAGAAAAAGCTATACGGTAACCGAGAGCGTGATAAGCGAAACAAAAAGGAACTTGAGGATATGGGATGGAATGTGATTACAGTCTGGGAATGTGAGCTTAAAAAGGACAAGCGTGAAAAGACCCTTTATGATTTATATAGTGAAATATTATCAAAAGATAAAAACAAAAGCGAATAAAATTATTATCAAGATAGAAAAACAAAAAGAAAGGAATAATCGATAAAAATTATCAAAAGCGAATGATGGAAGTGAATAATGAAAACAATATTTTTTGATACTGAAACAACCGGATTGAATTCTTATTCCTGCCAAATCATTGAGCTTTCAATGATTACAGTCATTGATGGTGAAACCGTTGAGGAATATGACAAGTTCGTAAGGTATGACGGCCTTTTGCCTGAGAGAATAGTCAGTTTAACAGGCATTACTGATAAGCTGCTTAGAGAAGAAGGTGTGGATGAAAAAGTCATTGCAGAGGACCTTAAGGAAAGGCTAAGTGAAGGCACCTTGATGATAGCCCATAATTGCCAGTTTGACTTGTCATTCATTTATAATCTCTTAAGAAAGTATTATCCTAATGCTGCTGATGAGATTGTAGAGAGCTTAAACTGGCTAGACAGTTTAACTGTATTAAAGGACCGCAAAGACTTTCCTCATAAGCTAATCGATGCTGCTGAACATTATGATATTGAATATGTGAATTTCCATAGGGGAATCGATGATACAATAGCTTTGATTAATGTTGTTCGAGAAATGAGAAAGGAACGTGATGATTTAAAAGAATATATTAATATCTTTGGATATAATCCGAAATATGGCGTTCAAGGAAAAAGATTTGGATTTATAGAATATAAAAAGCAGTATTACCACAACAAAGGATTTTTACCGAGTTTGGAGATTCTTCCTAGGAAATAAAAATATTATATAAATCAAATATAAGCATAGATTTCAGGAATAAAGAAAGTATTACATTTTATAGGTGATTTTATGTTGTCTGCAAAGAGTGAAAAGAAATTTTTGGTCGAATATCCAATTGACATTGCCTATCAAAGCCTATTAGATACATTTCCAGTTAAATACTACAGGCTAGTTGAGCATAACTATAATGCCCACTGGGCAAAGGTTTTTGACTTTACAAATCGTGGCTTTGTGCTTGAAATCTATTTGCTTGAACACACAGCCAATTCTACAACAATCAAGTTTATAGCAGACTATCCTCAAGCAGTTGCAGACATTGGAAGCGGAGGCAAAATGGCAATTTATGCTGTTTTAGAAGCATACTTAAAAGAACTTGAGAAGATAGAGAAGACAGATTCTGACTTGACTGACTTGCCAAAAGATACAGAGCTTGTAAGTGCTGAAAGCTTTATAAATCCTATGAAAACTAAAAATAATAGAAGAACCATTGTTTTAGGATATCTTTTATGTTTCTTAAGCATTCTTTTACCGATTCTTTTGGTTTTGTTCTTTGATCCGGAAAAGATACTTTTATTTACACTTGGACCTATCGCTGTAATATGCTTTAGCTTTGCCATTGCAGCAAGTACGATACTGGTGTTAAGTGAAAATCAAAAATCAATAAGACACGGAAAAATTCAGATATGCATCTGTGGACTTATATTAATAGCAGTAGGTTTCTTTTTGCATTTCAGCATATCTCTTTTAGGAATAATTATTCCTGCAATTGTCTTTTTATATATGCGAAATAGGAGCGAATATTAAAAAAAGCAAGGTTAAATGATATTCATTTTATATAATTTAATTAAAATATTTGAATAACAAATAAAAGATATGAAAAGTACTTACTAAAAAAGTGATTTAAGATACAATTACAAATAATAACGTGATTAATATGTCAGACATAGCAAATGTAGTTCAATTTAAAAAGGAAAATGGAGAAGAGTTTAATTTTGAAGACAAATACGTTAAACTAACTGCATTAGAAGATAAATTATTAGTCTTCAAATTTGAAGCTCCTCAAGAAATATTAAAAGAAGGAAGAGACTTTTTTGAAAAGTTCAATACTTATGAGCAAATCAAAGTTGATATAGGTGGAACTGGAGATATTTCATGTTATTTAAAGAGCCTATCTCCTATTGTAGGCAGAGGCCCTAAGAAAACAAATGGAGAGTACTTAAACGGCATTTTCACAGTATCTATTCAACAGATAGTTAAAGCTCCAGATTTAGAGGAAGAGCATAATTGTATGAACTGTGCCTTATCACAGAATGGATCATGTTCCATTAAGGACAATAGTGAAATAGATGGCTGTGGAGATTTCAAAAAATAATAGATGTTTATTTTTATCTTCACACAAAACAAGATAAATTAAAAAAAAAGATGTTTATTTTTATCTTCACACAAAACAATAGATTTAAAAAAGAGCAAATGAATGATTAAATTTAAATCATTCATCTTTCAAAGCTGAACTTAATCATTCATTTTCTTAGTTTGAACTGTTAACATAAAACAAGAAACTAAGTTTAATAAAGCATATATTGCAGAAAGAGCATTTACAAAGATAATTTGACCAATTAAATCATTCCAAGTACCTTTTGAAGTAGAAAGAATATTAATATTACCAATATCTGAATTTAAGCTCATGATTCCTGCAACAATACGGTCTGCACCGAAAATGTTTGATATGGCAAATATGAATAGTACTATCAATATAATAGCTAAAACAATTCCTAAAAACTTATTGTTTCTTATCTTTTCATAAGGAATTACCAATAGGATAGAAGGAATCATTATAATAAGAATATCAATTATTCCTAAGAAATTATTTGAAATTGCCCAAATGATTATGCCCAATACAATCATTAAAATTCCATAGATTGTCTTGTTTTTATCAGTCACTTTGGATTTTACGTTTTCTAAAAATTCCATTTAAAACCTCCATTAAAAAAAAAGATTAAAATAATGCTTTTTATAAAAATTTAACTTTTATATATTAATTTAATTAATAATCTCTTTTTATATTAATTTTGTTAGTGATTCCATATAAACCTTGCAAAAGTAGAGTATATATAAAAAAAATAGTAGAAAAAATAATATTTATAAAAAAAGAATTAAAGGAAAATGATTAATTTTATGATTCTTTAGAAAAGAAAATGATTAATTTTATGATTCTTTTTAGAAACTAGGCTCTTTTAGAAAGGGCTTCTGCAATAGCTTCAGCTTGCTCTTGGAGTTTTTCTTTTTCTGAACGTTCCAATTGATTGAAGATATCGCTATATAAGACTTGTCCATCACGAATGAATCTGAATTTATACATAGTGGATGCAGTTACAACCTGAACTGTCCCATAGCCGAATATCTTACCGAAAAGACCATTGCTGAATGAGACTGAATTAATCATATTCAAAGGACTTTGCATTTGAGTGGTTGACACCAACCCTAATTTTCCAAATATCCTTTTATTGGTTAAAATCAAGTCAGTGTTTTTATACCCAACATATCTGATTATCAGATACACAATACTTACTAGGAATATGAGAAAGGCAATAAACCCTGAAAAGAAATTATATGATAATAAAAGATTCAACAAACAGATAAATACGATTGCTATTGGTAAAATTAAACAATTGATATGTATTTGAGAATGTTTAATTACTTTTTCTCCTTCCATCATGCTTATTTTATATATATCAAAAAGATTCTGGAAACTGTCAAATGACTCATTGACACTTTCTGAAAACTTATTGAATGAATTGTTAATGTTTTCTTTAGCAGATGAAGATTTTGATTTTCCATCGATTCTATTTCCACAAGCCATGCAGAAAACAGAATCTTCATCTAATTCTTCACCGCAATTCTGACAATATTTCACCATTTAATTACCTCTTTACATAATTTTTTAAAAAAAATGTGAATTAACACATTATATAATCTGTTAAAATAAATTAATAAGTTTTAGTAAAAAGAAAAAAATAATAAAAAAGAATAAAAAAATTAATAAATTTTAGAATTAATCATATAACTGACTTGCATATTCCTTTGGCTTACAGAAGTATCTATAGGAACATCTAGAACAGTCTTCAGCTCTTTCAGGCTCTTTTTCATATTCTTCATTCTTGATTTTTCCTGCAACGATACTAAGATTAGCCTTTTCCTTCTTCATACGTTCTTCATCAATATTGACTGTATAAGGCTTGTCTCCCTTGACAAAGTGAATTATAGCCTTCTTAATATCATACTTTTCATATTCAGGAATTTCCCTAAGGGC
>ONYG01000214.1 GCA_900321995.1 uncultured Methanobrevibacter sp.
TTGATATTATGAATAAGTTTAAAAATTACTTATAAACTTTTCTTGATATTATGAATAAGTTTAAAAATTACTAATAAACTTTCTAGATAAATTAATAAGTTTAATAAGTTTATTGTTTTTTAAAAACAATAAGATACAATTTTTTAAAAAACAAACCTATTAATAATTTTAAAAAACAAACTTAATAAAACAAATTACATTAATAATTCACCGATTTCACAATCATCAGGAGTTAAAATAGCTGCACTTTCAGTAGCCATAATCATTCCTTCAGATAATTCGCCCATTAATTTAGCAGGTTTTAAGTTAGTTACAACAGGTACTTTCTTACCTAATAAATCTTCCGGAGCATATCTTTTTCCTAAACCTGCAACAACTTGAATGGTCTTATCTCCAATATCAATTTGAGTTTTTAATAATTTATTGGATTTTTCTATTTTTTCACATTCCACAATCTTTCCTATTTTAATTTCCACTTTAGCAAATTCATCAATACTAATTAAATCCATTTTTTCACCTTCATTATCTTTTTTAGACTTATTATTTTTGTCTGTTTTATTAGTTTTATTACTTTTTTTATCTTGTTTATCTTTATCAGATTTATTATCTTTATCGGAAGTTTCAGATTCTTCCAAGTTTGCATATAACTTTTCTTTTTGAGCCTCAATTACCTTATCTTCAATCTTCTTAAATAAAGGCTTAGCCTTATTAATCTCATGACCAACTTCAAGGAACTCTTTAGAATCATCCCAAGCATTGTCTTTAGAAATATTAATAATGTCACAAATGGCATCTGCCTTATTTGGAATATAAGGTTTTAAAAGTATAGCCAATGCTTTACATAATTGATTGGATAAGTATAAACAGTTGGAAGCCTTTTGCATATCTTCCTTTACAGCTTTCCAAGGTTCTTGATCATTAAAGTATTTATTACCTTTTTTAGCTGTTTTAACTATTTCAACAAGACCTTCCCTAAATTTCATTGTTGATATAAGTTCTCCAACAGTATCTGGAAGTTCTTTAATTGCCTTTTCAAATTCTAAATCTTCTTCACTAGGATCTTTGTATTCAGGCACCTTTCCATCAAAGAACTTTTTAGTAAATGTAAAGGTCCTATGTAAGAAGTTACCTATTACATCTGCAAGCTCATCATTGATTCTTCTTCCAAAATCATCCCATGAAAAGTCTGTGTCCTTATTTAAAGGAGCGTTAATAGTGAGATAGTACCTGAGCAAGTCTGAATCAAAGTCTTTTACAAAGTCTTCCACCCAAACAACCCAATTTTTACTGGTAGACATTTTTCTACCTTCAAGGGATAGGAATTCACCTGCAAAAATATCATCAGGCAATTTGCAGTCATGACCAAGAAGCATAGCTGGCCAGAATAATGAATGATGGTAAATGATATCCTTACCTATGAAATGAACAATATGGCCGTCGTTCCAATAGTCTTCCCATGGAATTCCAGTTCTTCTGCTCCATGCAGCCGCAGAAGATATATAGCCTATAAATGCTTCTCCCCATACATAGATTACCTTGCCTTCAGCACCTTCAAGAGGTACTGGAATACCCCATTTCATATCACGAGTCATGATCCAGTCTTCTAAACCTTCTTTTAACCAGTTTTCTGCATAATTTCTAACATTAGGTGGCAAGTATTCATTAGTTGAAATATATTCTTCAAGCTGATCTTGGAAATGGCTTAACTTAAAGAAATATTGGGTACTGTCTCTAATAACAGGAGTATGTCCACAGGTTAAGCAATGTGGCTCAAGTAATTCTGTAGGCTCTAATGCTCTACCACAGGATTCACAATGGTCTCCTCTTGCTTCAGAACCACAGACTGGACAGATTCCTTCCACATATCTATCAGGCAAGAATTTTCCACAGTTTTCACAGTAAAGCTGTTGAATAGCCTCTTCATAGATTAAACCTTTATTATAAAGGTATAAGAAGAAATCTTGAGAAATCTTATAATGTAATTCATCACTGGTTCTTGCGAAATTATCAAGGGAAATGTCACAGCTTTCTATATCGCGAGCAATCATGTCATGATATCTTTTTGCAATTTCAATAGGTTCCTTTCCTTCTTGATCTGCTCTTACAGCAATAGGAGTACCATGCTCATCAGTTGCACAAACCATCAATACCTCATTTCCAGCCATACGATTGTATCTTGCATAAATATCCGCTGGAATATAAGTGGAACGTAAGTGACCTAAATGACATGGGCCATTAGCATAAGGAAGTGCGCATGAAATAAATATTTTAGTCAAATAAATCCTCTCCAATATTCTAATTATAATTCAGTAAGTTTGATTCTTTTTTAGTAAAAAATAATAAATCTAATTTTAATAAATGATTTTTATTCGCTTTAACAATGATTAATCTTTAATATAAATATAAAAAACTAAACATCGAACATTATAATATATATTATCCGTTATATAAATAACTAATCATTTATAAAGAAAAATTAATCAAAAATAAAAAGTAAAGTTTGCAATAATTCTTATTTTTTTATTAAATTTCTAAATATTTATTTTATATAACAATCATTATAAAATAGATTTTATAATTAATTAGCATGAAATAAAAATAAAATAAAAATAAAAATAAAATAAAAATTATTAAGAAATAATCAAAAAAAAGAACAATCCAATATATAAAAAAAAATAGTAAAAATAGTAAAGAACAACTTTTGGCATAAGCCCACAAAATTGTAAAAAAATTTTGGTCAATGTTTTTGAGCCGAAGGCTCAAAAAGCTTGAGCTAATTATTAAACTTCTTACTAACTTCCTCCACAGCAAGTACTAATGGATCAGTCACCATAGAAACCGGAGGCGCATAAGCGAACTCCATATTACTTAATTCAAAGCAAGTAAGCTCTTGAGTAATAGCTAAAGTCATTGTATCAATTCTTTCAGCCACTCTTTCTTCAGCAATGATTTGACAGCCAATAATTGTACCGTCAGCATCACAAATAACCTTTACGTTCATTGGTTTTGCATTTGGATAATACCTAGCTCTTGTTAAAGCCTCAACCTTTTCCACTACAGCCTTAATGCTATTCTGTTGAGCAAAGCTTCTTGTAAGACCTACAGCTCCAAATTCTAATTTACCCACTTTGGATACCATTGAGTTAAGTACAGGATTAAATCTAGAACGTTTACCTGCAAGAGTCTGAGCTAATGTTTTAGCTTGACGTACTGCAGTAGTACCTAACTGACTAACAGTGTTAGACCTAAGTATAGCACTATAAGACTCTACGCAATCACCTACTGCATAAACATCAGGTACGCTGGTAGCCATTCTATCATTTACAAGAACAGCCCATCTTCCGCATTCACATCCAGCCATTTTAGCAAGCTTTAATTCAGCTCTAACACCAGTAGCTAAAATAACCATATCTGCATCCGCTTCAGTTCCATCATCAAATACTGCAGTCTTAACTTTTCCATCTTCACCTTTAAGTTCAGTAATCGGTTGGCCAAGAACTACATCAATGCCTTCAGAAATAAGATAATCAGTAATTATTTTTGCCATATCAGGATCAAGAGAACGTGGAACAATTTGAGGTAACATCTCACATAAGGTTACCTTTAAGCCCATCTTTTTAAATGCATATGCAATTTCAATACCAATTAAACCTGCACCAGTGACTAATGCACTTTTACAACCTTCAGCCCATTCTTTAACTTGTTTTCCATCATCTAAGGTTCTTATCTTAAATACACCATCTAAATCTACACCTTTCATTGGTGGAACAAATGGACTACCACCAGTTGCAAGAACCAATTTATCATAATTCATTGTTTGAACTACACCATCTTTAGAGTAGGTTATTTGCTTCTTCTGTGAATCAACAGCAGTCACTTCAGTTTCAAGCACCACATCAATGTTTTTTGCATTATAATCATCAACAGTCCTCATTACAATATCATCAAATGAATGAATCCTATCGGACAATACATAAGGAATTGCACAAGGAGAATAAGATACATGATTATCTCTAGTCAATACAATAATTTCCACTTCATCATCTAATTTTCTAAGATTAGAAGCTGTAGATATTCCTCCAGCTCCACCGCCCACAATAACAACTTTCATTTACTCAAATCCTAATAGACATTATTTTTTTAGTTCGTTGAATTTTGTAAAAACACCTTAAAACCATTAACTTTGTTAAATAAGACTTTAAGGATATTATTATAATTTTTCTTAATTATATTATATATACTTTTTTTAATGGAAAATATTGAAAAAATGATAGTATAAATGATATTAGAGAATGTGAAAATTAGAAAATTTAAAAGAATCTAAAAAATCCACCAACTTAAGTTTAAAAAATCAAAAAAATTAAAAGAATCTAAAAAATCCACCAACTTAAATTTATAAACTCAAAATGAACAAACAATTTTAAAAAATAGAAATAAAATGAAAAAATATAAAAATATATAAAAAAATATAATTATTGCTTAAAATAAATAATCATATAACGAATTTTTTTAAATTCTAAAATTCATTGAAGGTGAAAAAATGGCAGAAACAAAAGAATTAATAATTGCGATTGTAGGTTACATAATTGCATTCTTATCTCCAATTCTTGGAATAATTGCAGGTGTAATTATCTACTTTACACAAAAAGAAAATCCATTCTTAAACAAACATGGAAAATATATTATAATCTTTGCAATACTCGTATGGATTATAGGTTTAATTTTAATGTTTACAGGCATTTTATAGCTTATTAATAAATTTTAATAAGCTTTTATTTTTTTTAAATAATGAAAAATTAATTATAATTAATATAAACTCTTATTTTTTTAGAATAAAGAAACTTAATTATAACTAATAAAAACTTTTTTTTAAAATTATTAAATTTAATTAATCATCAATATTTTTAATAAATTTAGCAGGAACGCCACCAACTACAGTATTTGCTTCAACATCCTTTGTAACTACTGCTCCTGCTGCAACTATAGCGCCCTCACCAATTGTTATTCCTGGCAAAACAGTTACATTAGAACCTAACCAAGCCTTGTTTCCAATATGGATTGGTGAAGGATGAAGTCCTTGACGCTTTTCAGGGTCTAAATCGTGATTAAATGTGAGAAGACATGCATTATGACCTATTAAAACATCATCTCCAATATAAATTCCGCCTTGGTCTTGCATATTGCAATTTGCATTAATGAATACATTCTCACCTATATGAATATTCTTTCCAAAATCTGTATTGAATGGAGGAATTAAGCGAAATGTATCATTAATTTCCCTGCCAGTTAATTCTCTAAAGATTTCTTGAATCTCATCAGGACTATGATATCCTTGATTTAATTTAGAAGTGATCTTTAAAGACTCTTGATAAAAATAAGAACCAAGCATAGCCTCTTTTGAACCAGGTTCAATAAATGTTCCAGCATCATATAATTTCAATAAGTTTTCCAATTCCTTATCCAAATCCAAATCTTTAATCATCTCTTCAAAATCCATTAAATCACCTAATAAAAATAATATCTAAACTAAAAAACACACTTAAAGTATCATTAATATAAAAATATCTAAAAATATATAAAAATATCTAAAAATATATAAAAAGTTTTTAAAAATATATAAAAAGTTTTTAAAAAAACATTAAAATAAAAAAAAGTAAATTAATAAAGGTTTCTACGGCTATAAGCTTGATAGAATATGAATATTCCAATTAAAAGCAATACTACTTGTGGAAACAGCAAGAAAATAATCAGTGGAATCAATTTCAATTCCGCAAGTATCCAAAGTATAGCATAGATAATTATTAAAATACCTGCAAGCATTAAAACTTTATTTAAAGTCTCTTTATAATCAAATGGGAAAGGTCTACCTCCCATAGGGCCAAATGGCATTATTATCACCTAAATACTAAAATTGCTAAAATATAAAACTTTATTTAACATCCAATATATCAAAATGCTAAAAATAAAAATTGTAAAATACTATTTGTATTAACTAATATACAAGAGATTGTATAAAATTTAAAAATTATAAGTATTTTACACCATCTTTTGAACCGATAATGACCTTATCAACCATTTCAGTAAATAATCCGTTTTCCACAACTCCTGGAATAGCGTTTAAGTCTTTTTCCATATGAATTGGATTTTCAATTTTACCGAATGCAACATCTAAAACAAAGTTGCCATTATCAGTTATGACTGGACCATCCTTGAATTGACCCATTCTAATCTCTACCTTACCGCCCATATCTTCTAAAGCTTTGGTAACTGGGCTGACAGATTCTGGAATAATCTCAACAGGAAGTGGAAATGCCCCAAGAACATCTACAAGTTTTGATTCATCAGCAATGATGACCAATTCTTTTGCAGAGTAATCAACAATCTTTTCTAAAGTATGTGCAGCTCCTCCCCCTTTTATTAAATTAAAGTTAGGATCAATTTCATCTGCACCGTCAACAGCCAAATCGACTTCATGCTCATCAAGGGTAGTTACTGGAATATTCCATTTTTTTGCAAGCAAGAATGATTGATATGAAGTTGGAATACCCATAACTTCTATGCCCTCATCCCTTACTCTCATACCTACCTTTTCAATAAAGTAGTGGGTAGTGGAACCAGTTCCAAGTCCTAAAATTTGACCATCTTTTACCAATTCAGCTGCAGCATAACCACAATCTTTTTTCATTTGACTCATAATAACACCAAATAAGCAATTAAATATTAATTATATTAATAATTTTATAATAAATTTATAAAGTTTGTAAAAATATTTATTCATTCATAAAGCTTTACAATACATTTAATTAAAGAGTTTCCGCGAGGACAATCCTTAAACTTGCCAAGGTCTTTTATATATACACATTTTTCCCCTTTTGCAATTTCCTCAGGGAAACACATATCCCTATAGTCACAATCCTTATTTGAACAGCCTTTACGATTAAATTCAAAGCTAGACCCTTCAAATACGCCTTTAGAATCAGTTAAAATAGTAGTCTCTCCTTTTTCAACAACAACCACCTTAACCTTTTCCTCATCATGAATAGGACATTTCTGTTCAACATCACGAACTTCTGTAATGACATATTTATGCCCTTCTTCAAGAGAATCTATACATGAGGGCTTAAACCTACATTTTGAACATTCCTCTGCGGGCTCATAAAATATAAAACTTTCACCTACTTTTGCTAATTTTTCACCAATTAAAGTTATCATAAATAATCATCCCCAATAAATTTAAATTAACACACCAAAATCAAAAGAGGACAATACTTAAAAATCAATATAAATCATTCATTTGAAATAACTAAATTACTTCAGTCTTTTTAGCTAATTTAATAGCCGCTTCCCTAGTCAATCCATTATCTCCCAAAATGGTATACCTTTCAGGCCTAATGGTATGGGCCATAGTCAATGCATCAATTATCTCATCATCATCTATGCCTAATTCTGAAGCATTTGTAGGTGCGCCTATAGATTTTAAAATTGATTGGATAGCTCTCCAATCTCCGCCATGCAAATGCATCATCATAATTGTACCTACACCACATTGCTCACCATGCAATGCTGGCTTTTTAGCTATCCTATCTAGAGCATGGCTAAATAAATGTTCAGACCCACTTGCAGGTCTGCTTGTGCCTGCAATGCTTATTGCCATACCACTGCTAAAGAGAGATTTTACAACTATACGTGCACTCTCTTCTAAACCTTCCTTAATACTGCCAGAAGAGTTAATTATTAATTTAGCAGTCATTTCAGATAGTGCAGCTGCAGATTCACTATAATATTCATTTCTTAATCTGTAGGCTAATTTCCAATCCTTAATAGCAGTATAATTAGAAACAATATCTGCACAACCAGAAGCGATTAATCTAAAAGGAGAAGTATTGATTACAACAGTATCAGCAATTACTGCCATTGGAGAATTTGCATTTTTGGAAACGGAACCCTTATCATTTTTTATTGAAGCCATAGGTGAAGCTATACCATCGTGAGATGCAGTAGTTGGAACTGAAATAAAGTAGGAATGCTCAATAGTGGAAGCGAGTTTTGCAACATCAATGATTTTACCTCCGCCAACACCTAATACAACAGAAGCATTTGCAATTTTATCTTGAACCTTCTCCACTGATTCCATTGATGCATCTTTTACTTTTACTACTTCTACACCAAAATCAGAACTTTCTAAAGCATCCACTGTCTGACGACCAGCCACATCAAAAGTATGAGAACCAGAAACGACAAGAGCTTCATCAAACAAACGTAAATCCTTACATATTTCTCCGACTTGATTTAATACATTAGGACCAATATGCACTTCTCTTGGCATTTGAATCTTTTTAGAATTCATATTATTCTCCTTTAAATTTGTAAATAATAATTCTTTAAATTTTATAGTATGTTAATTTATATTAATTTATATATATGTAAAGAATTTATTATATAAGTTTTGATTTTATTTCGAAAATTCAAAAAATGCTGATAAAAATTCTATCCGAAAAAATTTGGAATATCTAAAAAAAATCAAGCAAAAATAATAAAACTTAAAAATTGACTAAAAACTATATAATTAATTAAAAACATATTATTAATATTATTAAATAATATTAGAATATCATATTCATTGTACTCAAAAATTTATTTTAATATCATTTAATTCAGATAGATTAGAATATAAAATTTAATATTTAAAAAAATTTTAAAAAAATTATGATAATACTATTAAGAGATAATATTTATTAATTATGGTGATAATGTGGAGAATTTTAGCGAATGGTTTCATGATATTTTAGAAAATGCAGAAATTATAGACTCAAGATATCCTATTAAAGGTATGAGCGTATGGCTTCCATATGGATTCCAAATCAGAAGAGCTACCTTAAACATATTCAGGGATCTTTTAGACCCAGAGCATGATGAGGTATTATATCCGCTCCTTATCCCTGAAGAGGAACTTGCAAAGGAAGGAATTCATGTAAAAGGATTTGAAGACGAGGTATACTGGGTCACCCATGGAGGACAAAAGGAATTGAATGAAAAATTGGCAATCAGACCAACCAGTGAAACTGCAATGTATCCTATGTTTTCATTATGGGTAAGATCACATATTGACCTTCCAATAAAACAATACCAAGTAGTGAATACATTCAGATATGAGACCAAACATACAAGACCTCTCATTAGAGTAAGAGAAATTACAACTTTTGCAGAAGCTCATACTGTCCATTCAAGTGCTGAAGAAGCGGCAGAGCAAGTAGAAACTGGAATTGAATTATATAAAAAATTCTTCGACGGACTTGGAATCGCTTACTTAATCAGCAAAAGGCCAATTTGGGATAAGTTCCCTGGAGCAGAATACACAATGGCATTTGACACTGTAATGCCTGATGGAAAAACTTTACAAATTGGTACAGTCCATAATTTAGGCCAAACATTTGCAAAAACATTTGAAATCACCTTTGAAAACAAGGAAGGAAATCATGAATACGCTTATCAAACATGTTATGGAATTTCAGATAGAGTAATTGCAGCAGCAATTGCAGCTCATGGAGATGAAAAAGGACTTAAGTTACCTCCTGAAATTTCCCCAAAACAAATCACAATTATTCCTATCATATTCAAGGACGGTGCTGAAGAGGTAATGGCTAAATGTGAAGAGATTAAGTCATCCCTTGAAGAGAAAGGCATCCGTGTACAAATGGACACAAGAGACTTAAGACCAGGAAAGAAATTCTTTGACTGGGAATTAAAAGGAACTCCTATAAGATTTGAATTAGGTCCTAGAGACTTGAAAAACAATGTTGCAATTCTTGGAAGAAGAGATACCGGCGAAAAGATTGAAATCAGCTTAGATGAAGATGTGGCTGAACATGTTGCAAGTCTCCTTGTAGAAGTAGAAGAAAACCTAAAAGCCAATGCTTGGGCAAAACAAGAGGAGTCCATTGTTACCGTAGACAGTCTTGAAAATGTTTCAGACATAATTGATGATGGAAAAGTCATTAAATTCTATTGGTGTGGAGATGAAGAGTGTGGAAAAGCAATAGAAGAAGAAACTGATGTTGATATTCTTGGAATCCAAGAGGAAGACATAGAAACAGATAAAGTTTGCCCACACTGTGGAAAACCTGCAAAACATCTTGCATTAATGGCAAAAACATATTAAATTAATGGATTTTATACAATTAAAATCCTTTTTCTTTAATTTTCAAAAAAAAAAAAACTCTAAAAAATTTGAAAATTATTTTGCTAAAAAAATTATTTTGCTAAATAATAAAAAAAAACAAAATAAAACTAAAAAAATTTGAAAATTATTTTGCTAAATAATAAAAAAATAAATAAAAACAAAAACTTAAAAATCATCCTACAAGAACTATAAAAAATATTCAATGAGTGATTTATATGGATAAGATTTATGCAATAATTCCTGTAAGTCAATTTGCAAATGCAAAAACAAGATTATCTCCTTTTTTATCTCCAGAAGAGCGGAAGAATCTCTTAAAAGCCATGTTAAAAGACATTACAAATACACTCAAGCCAATTGTAGATAAAATATTAATCATAAGCAAAGATGAAGAAGTCTTAGCTTATGCAGAAGAACTTGAACTTACAACAATTATTGAAGAAGACCATAAGCAGTCTAAAGTGCAAAAGGCATCCGATAACAGCGGATTAAACAGGGCTTTAAAACAAGCTATGAAATGGTCTAGAAAGAAAACAAGAAAAGTAATAATATTGCCTTCAGACATTCCATTAATCGGGAAAACCAATATAAAGCTTCTTATTGATCAATCTAAAAACTTAGACTTCATTATCGTTCCATCCAAAGGTGGAGGAACAAACACACTCATTACCAAACCATTGGCAATTGACATGCAATTTGGAGAGTTCAGTTTCCAAAGGCATATTGAGGAAGCCGAAAAGAAGAAATTAGCACCTCTTGTTCATGATTCCTTTTATATGGCTTTAGATGTGAATACAACTGAAGACCTTGGTGAAATTATGATTCATGGAAATGGAACAGAAACCAAAAAGTATTTAGAGTCTCTTGGAATTAAAGTGGAATCCATCCATGGCCATGAGCGATTGAAAGTTACCCGCGAATAAAAAAAAAAAAAAAAAAAATATAAAGTGATACTATGATCGGATTATCAATAGCTGGATTTGACCCTTCAGGAGGGGCTGGAATAAGTACAGACATCAAAACCATGGCTGCCCATGGAGTTCATGCATGTTCTGTTATCACTGCACTCACTGCACAAAACCCTAAAAAAGTCTTTTCCATACAAGCAATTGATACCTCATATATATCTCAAGAAATAGATTCCATATTTGATGAGTACTCTATAAAATACTCAAAGACAGGCCTATTATACTCAAAGGAAATCATCCAACTTGTAAGTAAAAAGGTCGAAGAATATGATTTACAATTAGTTGTTGATCCAGTGATGGTGGCAAGTGCTGGAGGGATACTTGCCAAAGAGGAAATGGCCAATTCCCTTAAGAAATACCTTCTCAAAAACTCATTGATTGTCACACCTAATGTTTCCGAAGCTGAAAAGCTAGCAAATATGAAGATTGAAAGCATTGATGATGGAAAGGAAGCTGTCTATAAAATAGGAAAAGATTGCAATGTAATGATTACTGGCGGACATTTAGATGGAAACAATATTATCTACACTAAAGAGAATGATGAAATAAGCATCTTAAAGCAAGAGCTTATTAAAACAGATAACCTTCATGGTACTGGCTGCAGTTTATCTGCATCAATTTGTGCTAATTTAGTTATCGAAGAAAACAGAAATCCTAATTTTAATCCAAATAATCCCGATGACTTAAATAGAATCATAGAAAAATCCACCAAGTTCATTTACGAATCAGTCAAAAACGGAAGATTTGGCACATTAAATCCTAATTTTAATAGTAATTTGGACATTATTTAAAAAAAAAGAATTTAAATAATTGATAAACAATTAATTAAATTATAAAAAAGAAAAACTATTTTTTATCAAAACATTAAAATACCCATCATTAAAAAAAAAACTATTTTTTTTAAAATATTAAAATACCCATCATTAAAAAAAAACTATTTTTTTAACAATAATCCTAAATCTACTTAAAAAAAAGATTATGCCTTAATAGCTATAAAAAAAGTAAAAAGTAAAAAAAAGTAAAAGCTGGCGTATGCCAAGCCGTAATAAAAATTTTGGTCAAGGTTTTTTGGCCGAAGGCCAAAAAAGCTTGGGTCAAGGTTCCCAAACACCAAGCATCTTTTCAACTTTATCTTGGAAGTCTAAGAATTCTCTAGATTCTCTTTGTCTTGGACGAGGAAGATCATTTACGACTATGTCTTGAACTCTTCCAGGATTCTTATCCATTATCACAATCTTATCAGCCAAATAGACCGCTTCATCAACGTCGTGAGTTACAAAAATAATTGTAGTGTTGAATCTTTTCCAAACACCAATCAATTGTTCCTGTAAGCTGTGTCTATTCAACATGTCCACTGCTGAAAATGGTTCATCCATAAGCAAGACCGGAGTGTGGTTCAATAAGGAACGGATAATAGCCACTCTTTGTTTCATACCTCCTGAAAGCTCATGAGGATAACTATATTTAAAATCAGCTAATCCTACTCTTTCAAGATATCTTTCAGCAGCTGCAAGATTTTCTTCCTTATTGGAATCCTTTAAATTTAAACCAAACATTACGTTATCTAAAACATTTAACCAAGGGAATAAAGAATATTGTTGGAAAATGAAACCTCTTTCTCTTGAAGGGCCTTCAACAAGTTCTCCCCTATCATATATCTCCCCTTCATCAGCATTCTCCAAACCAGCAATGAGTCTAAGAAGAGTTGTTTTTCCACAGCCTGAAGGGCCTAAAAGACAGATCAATTCCCCATCATCAATATGTAAATCCACATTTTTTAATGCAGTGAAATCCTTATCTTTTGTCATAAATGATTTAGAAACGTTTTTTATATCAATTGCCAATATAAACACCTTAATAAGTATAATATACTAATCTAGAAGAAAAATAATAATTCTACCAGAAAATTCTAGATTGTATTCTTCTAAATCCGACATCAAATAAAATACCAATAATACCAATAATTGCCATACCTACAACCATTGTACCTGGGTCAAACAAGTTACTTGCAGTTAAGATCATATAACCTAAACCTTTACTTGATGCAATCATCTCAGCAGATACAGTACACATCAAAGCGATACTTACACCTACCTTAAGACCAGATACGATATATGGAAGAGTTGAAGGCAAGACAACCTTATATAAAATATCCCAATTATTTGCACCTAAAGTATTAGCAGCTTCGATTAAAACCTTATCGGTTCTTTTAACACCATCAATTGTGTATACTAAAACTGAAAATACACAACCGATAAAGATAACGAATACTGCAGAGGATAATCCTATTCCAAACCATAAAATAGAGAATGGAATCCATGCAATCGGAGGTATTGGTCTTAAAATACTAATCACTAAGGATGAAAGTTCATCTAAAGTCTCATACCAACCTAAAACAATACCTAAAGGAATTGCAACAACAGATGCCAATATAATACCTGAGAATACCTTTATCAATGTATTTATTGTATGATCCAATAATTTTCCATTGATTATTAAAGCATATGCTGCATTAAATACGTCAATTGGACTAGGTAAAATATAGTAAGGTATTAGATTCAAGCCATCTGTGATTATATACCATCCTATTATAAGCACAATAGGCAAAATAAATGGTAAAACTCTTTTATCTATATTCACATAAATCACTATCTAAATAATTTTTATTTTATGAAATATTATAATATTATTTATTTTAAAAATCAGCATTTTAAAAAATCAATTAAATGATGATTGAAAATTAAAAATGAACTAGACACTCAATCTCAAACCACCTAATTGAAAATAACGAAGTGGATTAAAAATCAATCAAGAATGAAAATTAAAAATGAACTAGACACTCAATCTTAAATCATATAATTGAAAATTAAATAATGTTATAATATCAATATATGTATAAATTTAATTTACATTATATATAAAAGTTTATAAAATTAAGTAAGTTAAAAAAAAACTATTGATTAATAATAATAGTTCAAATAGAATAGTTTAAGAATAAAAAAATAAAAAAAATAAAGAAATTAGTGGAAAGCCACTAATTTACTTAAGCTTCATAGAAAATTTTATCTTCACTGATAGGTTCTTTTAAAAGACCTAAGTCTACACCAAGTTGCATAAAGTCCATTACATTTTGCTTGTAATCATCATCTAAACCTGAAACGAAAGTGGTGTCAGCAATAATTCCTGCTTGTAAGTCCTTATCTGGAACAATGTCATCAGGTAATAAAGCTGCTGCTTCTGCAGGGTTTTCGTTAGTGAAATTAGTAGCATTTTCGTGAATAGCTAAGATTTTCTTAAGTTCATCCGGATGATTGTCAATAAAGCTTTGGCTTGCTGCAACTACACAACAAGGGTGTCCTGGAATGATTTCAGAAGTGTTTTCAAGTAATTTACCATATCCATTGTTTACTGCAATGGAAGAATAAGGTTCCCAACAAATCATAGCATCAATTTGACCAGCTTTTAATGCGTCAGTCATTTGAGCTGCTTTCATTGCAACTAATTCAACATCATTAGTGCTTACTCCAGATTGGTTAAGAGCATATGTGATGATCATGTTTTGAATAGTAGCTGCACCAGGAGTACCTACTTTTTTACCTTTTAAATCAGCAAGAGAGTTAATGCCTGAATCTGCACTTACTACAACACCACTACCTTCAATTTGAGCACCTGAAACAACTTTAACAGGTACGCCTTTTTCAATTGAAGATAATACAGGAGTAATACCTACATAACCAACATCCACATCTCCACTTGCCATAGCATTCATTAAGTCTCCACCATTGTTAAATTGAACAGTTTTGACTTTAAGTCCTTGTGCTTCATACTGTTTTTGAGCTTCAGCAACATACATTGCGGTATCGTGATCTGATGGCAAGTGACCGATAGTTATGGTATCGTCACCAGAACCCATAGCGAAATAAGCTCCAACAGCAACAATAGCTATTACGACAATAGCAATGATTGCGATAATTTTTTTATCCATAAAAATCACTTTAATTTTTAAAAATGTATTTAAAATAATAAGTTGTTTTTTTATAAATTATTTTTTAATTAATTTAGAAAAAACTAATTTTTAAAAAATAAAGGTTTAACTTTAAAATTAAAAAAGTATTTTTTAATTAGTTATGGATTATTAAAATATAATTTAAAAACTTATTACTTATATAATAATTGTATAAACTACATATATAATGTTTTTCATTAAATAAAGGAATGATAGATTAATAGTTCAAAAATAAAGAATGAAAATATTTTTTAAAATAGTATTAAAATATGAATCTTTTTCTAAAGAAGAAAATAATAGATTTCAATTATTTAAATTAAAAAATAAAAAAGAAAATAGCATTAAATTATAAAATAAAACAAGCAAATTTAAGAAATTTTAAAATATAACACGTGTTAATATACCAACAAACTAACATAAATGTAAGATTAAGGTTACAAAAACAGGATTTTATGAACTGATATACTTACATAGGTTAAATATTAAAAAAAAATTGAAGATGTAGAATAACTCAAAAAATCCATATTAAAAAAAGCAAAAACTGAGACAATTAATCATCCACATCAAAGAATTCTGGATTGCTCAAGAGCTTGTCCCTAAATAATTTAGATATTCTAGAAATACACTGCCTACTATAACCCAATTCGTCAGACAATTGTGTTGTAGTTTTATTATCTAAATTAAAGAGAACATATAACATTACATTAAGAGGAATCTTGCTTTTATGAAAAATGGTTCCGGAAAAATCATTAAAGTTAGTCTTGCAATCTTTACAGGAGTATCTGCGAGTTCTACCCTGATTGCCTCTATTATTAATATTATATGACTTGCACTTAGGACAATATACTCCATTAACCCAACGGACACTTCTAAAGAAGGCCATAGCAACCTGATCATCAGGAATTTCTACATTCGGATTAATAATGTCATTCATAATAAAAGTTTAATTATTAAAATATATATAATTTTTGAAAAATTAGTAATACTTTTGAATTTAGAAAGAATAAGAAAAAATAAAAGAATACTAAAAGAAAAAAATAAGAGAAGAATAAGAGAAAATAAGAAGAATAAAAAGAATAAGATGAATAAAAAGAATAAAAGAATAAAAAGAATAAAAGAATAAAAAGAATAAGATGAATAAGAAAAAAAATAAAAATAAAATTCATGAATTTTCCACAAACTAAAAAAAAGAAGAAACTTAACTCAATTAAACAATTCAGAAAAAACTTAACATATATATAAATGAAATTATATAAATTTAATAGGACGTTGGAATTTTCCAAGAAAGTCTTTAGGAGAATAAAAAATGAGATGTGTTGGTACAGTAGTACGTGGAATAAGGACACCAATTATTAAAGAAAATGATGATTTAGTTAGCATAGTTGTAGATTCTTTAATGGCAGCAAAAGAAAGCGAAGGATTTGAATTTAAAGACAAAGATGTCGTTGCAATTACAGAAGCGGTTGTAGGAATCTCAGAAGGAAACTATGTAACTGTAGATGATGTTGCAGCAGATGTGCAAAAAAAATTCCCATCTAAAAAGATAGGGATAACAAATCCTATTTTAAGCAGAAACAGATTTTCCATTATTTTAAAAGGTATTGCAAGAGGAATGGACAAAATTACTCTTTTAACTTCTTTCCCAGCAGATGAAGTGGGAAACGGAATCATGGATGAGAAAATTTTAGATGAAAGCGAATACCATTTAGGAAGCGTTATTTCAGAAGAAGAATATTATGAAACTTTCGGATCATGGAAACACCCATTTACTGGAATAAACATGATTGATTTCTATAAAGAACTTATTGAAAGTGAAGACTGTGAAGTAGAATTCGTCTTCTCCAACGATGTTAAAACCATTCTTGATTACACTAATGATGTATTAAGCTGTGATATCCACACTAGAGAAAAAACCACAAAATTGCTTAAGGAAAATGGGGCTCACGTATATGGTTTATACGAAGTCATGTCAGAACCTAATGGAGATTCTGGCTTTAATCCAGAATATGGATTACTTGGTTCCAACAAAGCAACAGAAGAAAGATTAAAATTATTCCCAAAAACTGGACAAAAAGTTGTTGAAGAAGTGCAAAAAAGATTAATTGAACTTACCGGCAAACAAATAGAAGTTATGGTTTACGGTGATGGTGCATTTAAGGATCCTGTCGGAAAAATTTGGGAATTGGCAGACCCTGTTGTTTCACCAGCACATACTGATGGATTAGTAGGATATCCAAATGAAATTAAATTAAAATATGTTTCTGATAATCAATTCGCTGACTTGAAAGGAGACGAGTTAAAAGAAGCAATTAAAGAAGAAATCAGAAACAAAGATAAGGATTTAACTGGACAAATGATTACTGAAGGAACTACTCCAAGAGTATTGACTGACTTAATCGGTTCATTATGTGACTTAACAAGTGGTTCTGGAGACAAAGGTACACCAGTTGTATTTATCCAAGGATACTTCGATAATTTAGCAAATGAATAATTTCTAAATTATCTTCTTTTTTTATTTTTTAACACTAATTTTTTTAAACTCACCATTACTTTTTTTAAGCAAAAAAATCAAAAAAA
>ONYG01000213.1 GCA_900321995.1 uncultured Methanobrevibacter sp.
GAGCGTGCACTTGTTGTGCTTGTCTTAAGAATGATGAGAACAAACAACCTTAACCTAAAGCATATGCTCATTATTGGTGATAATGAATTGGCATTTAATTTTGCCCATAAGATCAATTCTAAAACATATTTAGGATACAATATTGCAGGATTTTTGGGAAGAAAAGAAAATATAGGCAAATCTTTTGAAGGAACTAAATTCATAGGCTCTTTTAAGGATTTACCAAGAGTATTAAAGTCTCATAAGTTTGATAGGGTAGTTATAGCTATTCCCCTTCAATATTATTATCACTTGAATGAAATTGTGGATGCATGTGAAGAAGAGGGTATCAAGGCAGAAATCATTCCGGATTATTATAAGTACCTTCCGGCAAAGCCATCTGTTGACATGCTGGATGATATGCCAATCATCAATATCAGATATGTGCCTTTGGATGATGCATTCAATAAGTTTAAGAAGATAGTTTCCGATTATGTAATTGCAATTATAGCTATTGTCATAACATCTCCTATAATGATCGTAACTGCAATAGCAATTAAGCTTGAATCTCCTGGCCCTATAATATTTAAGCAGGAAAGAATAGGGTATAATGGAAAGCCTTTCATGATGTATAAGTTCAGAAGCATGAAGGTTCAAAGTGCTGAGGAGGAAAAATCCCAGTGGACAACAAAAGATGATCCAAGAAAAACAAAAGTGGGTACTTTCATAAGAAAATGGAGCATAGATGAATTGCCTCAGTTTTTCAATGTTTTAAAAAGGGATATGAGTGTTGTTGGTCCTCGTCCTGAAAGACCTTACTTTGTAGAGGAGTTTAAGAAAACCATTCCTAAATATATGGTAAAGCATCAGGTAAGGCCTGGCCTTACTGGACTTGCGCAAGTGAATGGTTATAGAGGAAACACTTCCATTAAGAAACGTATTGAGTATGATATTCAATATGTAGAAAACTGGAGATTGACTTTAGATGTAAAAATCTGTTTCTGGACAATCTTCAGAAAGAATAAGAATGCTTACTAATTCAAGTTTCTGTTCAAGCTTTTTCCTCAAGCTTTTTAAGCCTTCGGCTTAAAAACCTTGACCAAAATTTTTGTAGGGCTATGCTTGTAATTGCCTTAAATTTTTTTAGCTTTTTCTACTTTTTTATGGTTTCTTACATTTTTTTACTTTTTTTACTTTTTCTATAATTTGATATTATTTAATCAATATTTATTTTTAAATATTAAATTGATTTTAAATGATTAAATTAACTTAAAATTGTTAAATTAGTATGAAATGCTCTTTTTTTAGATAAAAAATACATAAGTTTATATATTTAGTTATTTAATCAATAATTAAAGATTGTTTTGATGAATAAATATTTTTTATAATTATTTAAATCGATTTTTTAGCATCTAATTGGGTTGAAATTTACATAAATTAAAATAAGTTTTTAAAATTACGAACATTTGAATTTCACATATTTTTAAATTTCTAAACAAATCGATAATTTTTAGTCTAGATTGTTGATTAGATTAATTTAATAAAGTTATATTTTCTTAAAAATTATGATTTTATAAAATTATTCTCTCTTAAAATGATAAATTAAATTATTAAAAATTACATATATTATATCATAAATATATTGATTTTTTATGGCTTTAGTTTTTAATATAAAGCTTAGCTTGAATTTTAATAATTTTTATATTTTATAATCAATCATTTTATTCGATAGGTTTATAAATTATAATGATATATTCTTATTGTAATTTATAAAATAATTAGAAATGGTGTTGAGATTAAAAATTTTGCTAAAAATAGTTATGGTTACATATTTTAAAGCAATCTTAGGAGTATGAAAATTAGTAACTTATGGAGTGTAGAAACTTATAGGCTTTTAGTTTTTATTTTTCATTTAGATTAAATAGCCATTAAGGTAGATTATAAAGGATTATTTGAACTTAGTTCAAAAGCCTGTTTTTTAAGGAAATATTTGGGTTTATCTCTTTGAAAAGGAATTTATTTTTACACTTGAAATGGAGGTATTAGTTTTCAAATGCTCTGTCTTAAATATTATATATGGATAAAATTAAATTATAATTTACGTGAAAAAAATTGTATTGAATTTGAAAATAATTATTTAAAAAAATCACACTTGCTTTTTATAATAATTATTTATTCGTTGACTAAATTTATAATTTAATAAAACGAGGGTTTGGTATGGAAAAAGAATTTTTCGAAGGAATGAATTTAGCAGAGGATATTAGTGACGAAGATTTCCAATTGATTGTAGAAGGTTGGGAAAAAGTCCAAGAAAAAATATCCAAAGAAGAATTTATATCTAAATTTAATGAACATAAAGCAGAATACGCTGATGCTTCCTTTTTTAAGGATGTAGACTTTATGGATATGGTTGTAAATCCTTTGGTCGGTGGAGAAGACATTGGAGGAGAACCTGAATCAGCTGTTATCGAAGGTGAATTAAAAAAGATCTCTGATGTTGAACCTGGAAATGAAGGTTTCAATGTTATTGCAAGAATAATGACCATTGGAAATTCAAAACTCTTCAAAACCAGAAATGGTAAGGAAGGTAAGCTTTGCAATCTACAGATTGCAGATGACACTGGAGAGTTAAGGCTGGTTCTTTGGACAGAAAACATTAAGCATCTCAGACATGTTCAAGAAGGAGACATTGTAGAGATTACAAATATTGAATGTAAAGAAGGTTTCAGAGGCGGAAAAGAATTTTCTCTACGTCCTAGATCCAGCTTAAAACCTATTGAAGAGGGCAGCGAAAACTATCCTGATAATATAGCTGATTTCCCAGTTTATGAGGAAAACATTATTCAAATTAATGAAATTAAGCCAGATGAAACTGTAAGCATTATAGGAAGATTAATCAGAGTTCCTAAACCTCACTCTTACCAAAGCAATGGAAAGAAAGGAGTGGTAACTTCTCTTGAAATTCAAGACATATCTGGAAAAATCTCATATACCTTATGGAATAATGATGTAAAATTGATTGAGTCTTTAGATTTAAAAGAAGGAGACATTGTAAAAATCCTTAATGAACAATCAAGAGAAAGAAATGGGGAAATCTCCTTAAGCCATTGGAACGGTAGAATCTGTAAGGCTGAAGGAGATTATGACATTCCAGAATATGAGGAAAAGCTCATTAAGATAGGCGAAGCTCAAGAGATGAATGATGTCAGCTTAATTGGTATAGTCTCAAAAGTCCAAGATGTAATCGAATTTAATAGAAATGACGGTTCAAAAGGCTATGTCAAATCAATAGAGCTTAGCGATGACACTGGCCATATGAGAGTAACCCTTTGGGGAGATGACACTAAATTGGAAATCTCTAAAGGAGACATTGTAAAAATCATCGGTGGTAATATTGAATATGATGACTACTCCAATGGATACAGAGTCAACACCAATTGGAATACTGAATTAAAGATTAACCCTGATGAAGACAGTGAATTAATAAGCACATTAAAAGAACAGGCACAAGACTTAGGACCTATTCCAATCAGTCAAGTTCAAGATATTGAAGATGATGGGGAAGAAGTCGATGTTATCGGAAGATTAATCTCTATTAATAATATTCACAAGTTCCAAAGAGATGACGGAAGTGAAGGATGTGTCCGTTCCGGTGAACTTGCTGATGGATCTACACCTCATGGTCTTGTAAGGATATCCTTCTGGGATGATAAGGCTAAATCTGAATTTAAGATAGGTGGAGCATACTTGGTTGAAAATGCAAGAACCCGTATGGGAATGTATGCTGTAGAGATTAATGTTGGAAAAACCACAAGGTTTATGGAAATTCCAGAAAGTGAAGTAAATAATCTCCCTTCCTCTGAAGAGTTAGAGGATTCAATTTACCTTACTAGAACACTTGAAGAAGTGGATGAGGATGACAATAACATTAAAGTCTTAGCTAGAATTTTAGACATTCAAGAAGCTCGTGAATTCCCAAGACAAGATGGAACCAAAGGATTAGTTGGAAATATGGAAGTTGGAGACGAAACTGGATCCATGAGAGTAACCTTATGGGATGATAAGACCAATATTCCTTACAGTGTTGGAGAAGCAATCAAAATATTAAATCCACGTGTAAGATACAACTCTAACTATGATGAATTGGAATTAAGCGTTGGAAATGGAACAAATATTTTAACTCCTTCTGCAGAAGAGTCAGCATCTATTCCAGACATTAAGGAATTGCAAAATAACTTATATGAATCTAAGGAAATTGCTAACCTTACAGAAGAAGACACAAATGTTAGAATAACAGGTGTATTTAAAGACATTTATGGTCAAAAACTCTTGATTCCTAAATGTCCACAATGTAATAATACCTTAGAGCCTGAAGACATTGATAATGAGGAATGCAGCTTCTGCGGTAATTATATCGATGAGCCTAACTATCTCTTAATGCTTCCTGGTAGATTAGAAGATGAAACTGATGACATTCAAGTCACTTTCTTCAATAATTTAGTGGAAGAATTGCTTGGTATGAAACATGATGAAATTGTTGAGCTTTATGAATTTGAAGGCGGAGATCTTGGTGCATTAGAAGGAAAGGTCAATGACTTAGAAGGATTGACTTTAGAAATCCTTGCAGACGTTTCATTCAATGAATATGATGAGGATATCAGATTAAGACCTAAAAAGATTTTTAGCTCTTCATATTAAGAGAAAACTTAATTAAATTAGTATTTTTTAAGCAGTTTTAACTGCTTAATTATTCTATTTTTTTAATTTTTAAATAGTGGATTATATTGAATATATTGAAATTTAATATTTTATGATTATAAGAAAATAACAAACTGACTGATGAATAAACTAAATTAAAGGATTGATATTTATGGTAGAACTTGAAGACTTGCCTAATGTTGGAGAAAAAACTGCAGAAAAATTAAGAGATGCTGGATTTGCTGATATGATGAGATTAGCTACTGCTACTGCAAAAGAATTATCTGTAAAAGCAGAAATTGGTGAAGGTGTAGCTGAAAAAGTTATTGAAGCAGCTCGTAAAGCAGAAAAAATCGACTTCGAAACTGCATTTGATGTGATGGAAAGAAGGAGAGACGTAGGAAGAATCACCACTGGAAGTAAAAATGTAGATGAATTGATCGGCGGTGGAATAGAAACCCAAGCTATCACTGAAGTATTCGGTGAATTCGGTTCAGGTAAAAGTCAAATTTCTCATGAATTGGCTGTTACTGTCCAATTGCCTAAAGAGCAAGGTGGACTTGAAGGTGAATGTGTATTCATCGATACAGAAAACACTTTCAGACCTGAAAGGGTAGAACAAATTGCAGATGCTTGTGGAATTGACCGTGAAGAAGCTTTACGTAAAATCCATATTGCAAGAGCTTTCAACTCTTCTCACCAAATCTTAATGGCTGAAAAGATCAATGAGTTAATCCAAAGCGGTTGTAATGTAAGATTAGTGATTGTAGACTCTCTTATGGCTCACTTCAGAGCAGAATATGTAGGAAGAGAATCATTAGCAGTAAGACAACAAAAGTTAAATCAACACTTACACGCTTTACAGCAAGTTGCTAACACTTACAATGTTGCTGTTTTCCTTACTAACCAAGTACAAGCAAGACCTGATGCTTTCTTCGGCAGTCCAACTAAAGCTATTGGTGGACACGTTTTAGGACACGCATCCACATACAGAATCTGGCTTAAAAAAGGTTTAGCAGGTAAAAGAATTGCTAGATTAGTGGACAGCCCTCACTTACCAGAAGGAGAAGCAGTATTTAAAGTAACTACTGATGGTATTGTTGATTAAACAA
>ONYG01000211.1 GCA_900321995.1 uncultured Methanobrevibacter sp.
ATTTTAATAAATTATAATGATTAATTAAAAATTTAAATGATAAATTAAAATAATTTATAATGATTTATCATATATTTATAATTATTTTATATTATTTATACTATAAAAAGATATTGTTTTATTTGATAATATATGAACTTTCGATAAGCTAAAAATTATTGATTAAAACTTTAACAATAAAAAAAAGAGATAGATTTTTAATCTTAAAGTTTGAAAAAAAACAAAAAAGAATTAAATAAAAAACTAAAGAAAGAATAAATTAAAAAAAAGAGAAATATGAAAAAAAAACAAAAATTAACAACCGATTTGATACAATTCAAATCCTTTTGCCTTAATTTTAGGATTATAAATGTTTCTTCCATCGAATATTATCTTTTTATTTAATTTATCTGCAAGTATATCAAAGTCTGGATTTCTAAACTCTTTCCATTCAGTAATCAAGACCAATGCATCAGCCACATCCAATGCATCATACCTATAGTCACAGAATTCAATTGAATCCAAGGACTTCTCATCAATCTTAGAAATAGCTGACTTGAATGTTTCGCTTGCCTTAGGATCATAGACCTTGACCTTTGCGCCCTTTTCAATCAGATTAGAAATAACAACCAATGATGTGGCTTCCCTAACGTCATCAGTGCCTGGCTTGAATGAGAGACCCCAAATTGCAAAAGTAAAGTCTGACAAGTCCTCTCCAAACCTGTCAACAATCTTATTTACAAGAACCATCTTTTGATTCTTGTTGACGATTTCAACATTAGAGAGCAGCTTAGGCTCATATCCATGTTCTAATGAGGTGTTGATTAATGCCTGAACATCTTTTGGGAAACAGCTTCCGCCATAACCGCATCCAGCATAAATAAAGTCATAGCCTATTCTTTTATCACTGCCAATACCAAGCCTTACATCCTTTACATTTGCGCCAGTCAATTCACAGATATTAGCAATCTCATTCATGAAGGATATTTTAGTTGCAAGCATTGCATTAGCAACATATTTAGTCATTTCAGAGCTTTTAACATCCATTAATACAAAACGGTCATGATTAGAAACAAAAGGAGAATATAAGTCCTTTAATACTTCGAAAACCTTATCATGCTCTGCACCTATGACGATTCTATCAGGACGCAAGCAGTCCTCAACAGCCACACCTTCCTTTAGGAATTCAGGATTTGAAGCTATTTCAATATTCACATCAATAGAGCGTTGTGATATGATGTCTTCAATAAGTTCCTTGACCTTAAAAGCAGTTCCTACAGGAACAGTTGACTTAATGACAATAATGCTATCTTTAGAAATGTTATCTGCAATGTTTCGAGCTGCAGAGAAAATATAATCAAGGTTAGCGCTGCCATCCTCTTTCATAGGAGTTCCAACTGCAATAAAAACTATATTAGAATCATCTAAAGCTTCCTTAATGTCAGTTGTAAAGAAAAGATCCCTTTTTTCCTGACCTCTTTTTACCATATACTCAAGGCTTGGCTCATAAATAGGAATAACATTATTCTTTAGGCCATTGATTTTTTCTTCGTCAATATCTACACAGTAGACCTTGTTTCCCATTTTAGAGAAGCATGCTCCTGTTACTAGACCGACATAACCTGTTCCAACTACTGTTATATTCATATGCTCATTTCCTTAATCAATAAAATAAAGTTTAAAATTGAAAGTAAATTTAAAAATTCAAATTGAAAAAATAAAAAACAAAAGTAATTTTTAAAAAATCATATTAAATTATATTATAGTGAAAAACAAACCCACATCTTTATAAAACATACTGCTTTACATCACTTCTGATAATTGAAGTAGCACCTAAGTCCTTAATTCCATCTAACATTTCAGGGAAGTGGTCTTTAGGTATTAATACATTTATCTGTGAGAAACTGGACCCCTTGTTAACGGTAGGCTCATTACTGCAGTACTTGTTTTCAATTAAAAATTGAGAGACTTCATCTATTTTATCATTGGATATGTTAAACTTAACGTCGAAGTATTTTCTAGCAGTTACAGCACCTAATAGCTGTTCATAAATCATTTTAGCCTTTTCCATTTTCTCTCCAGTGCATGAAACTCCAGCATACAATCCTGCTGAGGAATGTAAAATAGTCTCAAGCTCCTTCAATCCTGCCTTTCTTAAGCTGCTTCCTGTTTGGGTATTATCTACAATCAAGTCTGCACCTTTTGCAATGTAAACTTCAGTGGCACCATCAGAATTGATTACCTGAACCTTCTTATTGTCTCCGTCTCTCAACCCTCTGACTTGAACATAAGGCACTGAATCACCATAGATTTCCTGATATGCCTCATTTTCCATAATGTGCTTTCTGGTTAAGTTAGGATATTCAGTAAAACATAAAATCGGATTTTCCCTATCTGCATTTGCCCTAAAGAATTCAGATAAGCTTTCATATGGAGAATCTTTAGGAATAGCTACGATTAAACGAGTTTGACCATAATTCAAGTCACCGATTTTAGTAATCTCATTGTCACTTAAGACTGACTCTTCCTTTACCCAGTCCTCTCCAACAATGGAAATGTCTACCATACCTCTGTTAAGCTCTACAGGAGTACTTTGAGGACGGGTTAAGTAAGCCTTAATCTCCTCGTCATTCAATATGTTAATTTCATATGATTCGTTTCCAGGCTCATATCCTCTTACTTCATAACCTGCATCAACAAATAATTGATAAGTGTTTCCTCTGTTTACATTGTTTAAACTTCCTTTTGGAAGTCCGATTGTTATTTCCACCATAATACCACTGATATAATTTTTTAACAATTAAAAATCTATTTTTATAAGTATATAAAATTAATTAATAACTATATTAATTATTTAAATTAAATCCATAAGAAAAAAAGAAAAATTATAAAAAATGTAGAATAAGAAAAATAAAAAAATAGAATAGAATACAGAAAAAAGAAAATAAAGTAAAATAAAGTAAAAAAAATAGAATAAAAAAAGAATTAATTAAAAAATAAGAAAAAAAACAAAATAAAGTAAAAAAAATAGAATTAAA
>ONYG01000209.1 GCA_900321995.1 uncultured Methanobrevibacter sp.
AAATGCAATTCCTAAATTAAGCATAGGTCGAGAGGTATTTCTTTCATTAAGTGATGATGATTTAAATCAGATAATTGAAGCCTTCATAGGCCTTGACTATTCAAGTATGGGTCTCTCTGATGTGGCTAAAGTCTTTTTCAAACTTTCACCACGTTTGGCATTTAAGTTTAGAAAGTTATTTAAACTTGTGTTTTAATAAACTTTTTATTTTAAGAGCAAATTTATTTTAACTACAACCATACTTTAGTCTTTTTTCTTTATTTTTATTTATTTTTATTTATTTTTCTTTATTTTTTATTTTTTATTTTTTAAATTGCTTTTTTTCAATTTTCATTTTATTTATTTTTAATATCTTTTCTAAATAATCTTCATCATATTTATTATATTCAATCCAATTTTATAATTTTTCAAGTAAACTTTATATACTATAAGATATAAACTATATTCAAGGGTTCATCTCTTTTAACTTTTAATCTTAGCTAGTATAATTTAACACGATGGTTAGAAAAGAGAATTTTTCTCTTTTCTTTTCTCCATTATCTTTTTTTAAATATTTTACTTATTTTTACATATTTTTACTTATTTTTACTTATTTTTAGTTATTTTTATTATTTTTTTTAAATTTTCACATTTTAGATTAGTTTTTTTAAATATTATTCATTTCATAGCCTTAATAATTTTAAAAAATTATTTCTTTTTATCTATTTTCTATTCTATTGCTTTTTTATAGAAATATTTATATAACTTTGAAAACAATTATAATTTAGGTTTGCCTAATTGTTAAATTAAGGCGTTTTAATCTTTATTTTTTAATATATACATTTATATGTAGGTATTATTTAAAAATAAATGTGCATTTGTGTTATTTTTATATACAATTACATATAAGTAAAATAATATTAGTTTTGTAGTTTAATAAATTCTTAATGAAATTTTTTATTTTTATAATTTGGTTTTAGAGAAGGTAATATGGCAAAGGATGATAAAGCAAATCCTTATTTGAAGGATAAAAATAATCCATACTATAAAAATGTTCTTTTAATAGGAAGTCCTAATGTAGGGAAAAGTTTAACTTTCAATAAATTGACTGGTCTTACAGCTATGGTTTCCAATTATCCTGGAACCACAGTGGATATTGATGAAGGAGATTTTACTTATGAAGGTAAGACTGTACATATAACAGACCCTCCTGGACTTTATGACTTGAATACAATCACTGAAGAAGAGCGTGTTGCTAAGCTTTTGGTCTTGGATGAGCAGTTTGACCTTATGGTTCATGTAGTTGACGCTAAGAATATTGATAAGACAATAGACTTAACATTACAATTGATTGATGCTGGAAAAGAGGTGATTCTTGTCTTGAACATGATGGATGAGCTTGAATCTATGGGCGCATCAGTTGACCGTGATGCCTTAAGCAATGAGCTTGGCATTCCAATAGTCTTAACATCAGCTGCTGAAAATAGGGGGCTGGATGAGCTAAAGCACACTATCGTTAATTATGATGATATAGAAGATGATATTATCAATAAGTCCAAGAGTTTTTTAGATGTTGATTATGGCAGGTCCATTGAATTGGCCATTTCCCAGATAAAGAAACATATCAAAGGAAGATATCCTGTCTCTAAAAGATATTTGGCAGTTTCATTGCTTGAAGGTGATGCAGATAGTGAAAATTTAGTAAAGAATAATGAAGATTATGCTACATTATCAAAAATCATTGAACATGAGAGAAATAAATTCGATGAGCCAGTAAAATATTTGACTAAGCTTCGATTGGCAGATTATGCCAAATACATCAAATCCAATTTCACAACTATAGATAATGTGAATGCTAAAGATGAGAATAGCTTTTCTGAAAAGTTAAGCAGAATAATGATTCATCCGATTTATGGCTTATTTATTTTAGCTATTGTATTATATTTTGGACTATATCTTTTTGTAGGGGTCTTAGGAGCTGGAATTCTTGTAGATCTTTTGGAAAACGTTCTATTTGGTCAGTACATTAATCCTCATATAACTTCACTTGTGGTCCAATACATTCCATGGGTGCCGATTCAAGACTTGATTGTAGGTCCTTATGGTATAGTGACACTTGGTATAACATACGGTTTTGGAATTATCTTGCCGATTGTATCTCTTTTCTTCATTGTGTTTTCACTGCTTGAAGACAGTGGATATTTGCCAAGGCTTGCTCTTCTTGTAGATAATGGATTTAAGAAGATTGGATTAAGCGGAAGGTCTGTCATTCCATTTGTTCTTGCTGTTGGTTGTGGAAGTATGGCAACAATGGTTACAAGAACCTTAGAGACAAGAAGGGAACGTAATATTGCCACAATGCTTATGGCTTTGACAATTCCTTGCTCTGCACAGCTTGGAGTTATTATGGCATTGCTTTCAGCTCGCCCTAAGTCAATATGGATTTGGCTAGCTGTTATTCTATTCAACTTTGTAGTGATTGGATATCTTGCTAAAAGATTTGTTCCAGGAGACCAACCAAGCTTCTTTATGGAATTGCCTCCACTTAGATTGCCTAAATTATCCCATATAGCTCAAAAGACTTGGACACGTCTTGTAATGTATATCAAGGAACTGATTCCAATATTCATTTTAATCAGTGTAATTATTTGGGCACTTGACTTGTGCGGTATTTTCCAATGGATTATAGCTTGTGTAAGTCCTTTAGTAAATGCAATTGGCCTTCCAGACTCTACAAGTTCATCATTTGTTCTTGGCTTCTTTAGAAGAGACTTTGGTGCTGCTGGATTAATGACAATTAAAAATAGCTTGACAGGTGTTCAGTTGCTTGTTGCATCAGTAACCTTAACATTGTTCTTGCCTTGTGTGGCTCAACTGATGATCATGATTAAGGAAAGAGGTGTAAAATTAGCTTTGGCTATTGCGCTTATGAGCATAGCTATTGCTTTTGCTAGCGGATTTGTTGTGAATATTCTATTGCATTTATTTAACGTTGTGCTTTAGGATTTTATTAAATAAAATTCTATTTGGTGCTTAGGATTTTATTAAATTAAATTTATTATTTAAGGTAATTTTTATGGTTGAAAATCTTAATGAAAATGGTTCTTTCGAATTAAATAAAGAAAATTCCAATACAATTATCAAATGTGAATTTTGCGGATTCACTTTCCAAAAATGTGATGGCATAAGTTGCAATTCATGTCCAATTAATTGCAAAACTGTCAAATGCCCTAATTGCGGCTATGAAATATTGCCTGAATCTAAATCTTATAAGTTTTTAGAGAATAATCTTAAGAAGTTTAAAAATAAGTTATTTAATAAATGAGTTATTTAAAAATTATCGATTATATTATTATGTTTTTATAAAATATTTTTAGGTGTAAAAATGGATAAAAAGGATATTGAAGATTATTTGCGTGAAATATGGGTTAGAGAGTATGAGAAGGATGAAAAATTATTGGTAACTGATTTTGACAGTGAAGATATTGAAATCTTATCTAAAAAGGACTATATTGTAATTAAAGATGGCATGATTAATCTAAGTTCTGTTGGAGAGTCTTTAGGCAGGTCTTTAGTTAGAAAACATAGAATTGCAGAAAAGGTTGTTGCTGATTTGTTTTTAGCTGATATGGAGGAAATGGAAGAATTGGCAGACCAAATAGAGCATGTGATGAGTGAAGAGGTTGAAGACAATATCTGCAGAATTTTAGGAAATCCGGAAAATTGTCCTCATAATAACCCGATTCCTGATGGAGATCGCAGCAAGGAATTGGATAGCGAACATTCAATACCTTTAGTGAATTGCCATAGCGGTGATTCAGGTGAAGTATCACACATAAAAACCGAAGATGCTCGTAAACTTAGAAAAATTATGAATTTAGGCCTTATTCCAGGATCTAATATATGTCTGATACAAAAATTCCCTAATTATGTCTTCCAATTAGGAAATACTCAATTAGCAGTGGATAAGGAATTGGCTGGAGAAATTTTTATTAAGTTAGATGAATAATCATAATTTTAATTCTTTTATTTTTATTCATTTTACCTATTCTTTATCCTTTATTCTTTATTATTTGTTTTAATATCTGATTTTATTTCTTTTTTTGTTTATTTTATCTTAATTCTTATTTTAATTACTTTTTTTTATTGAAATTAATTCTTTAAATACGAATTTTTTTAATCATTTTTGCAAATATTTAATTAGATGAATAATTATATCTTAAATTGTAAAAATATAGTATAAAGTAAAAAAAGAATATTATGGTGATTATATGTTAGAAATTATTCCTGTAATCGATTTGATGAACTCTGTTGCTGTTTCTGGTAAGTCTGGCAATAGGGAAACATACACTCCTCTTCAAACAATTTATGCATCATCATCTGATCCTTTAGAAATTGCTACTTCTCTTAAAAGGAATGGTGCAAAGGAGATGTATATTGCAGATTTGGATTTAATTGAAAGAAATGGGAATCATAACATTTACAAGGTAAAAGAAGTGAATAGCGTTTTGCCTGTAATTCTTGATGTTGGTGTTGATAATTTAAAGACTTTCGAATTTTTACTTGAATTTGCATATAAGATAATTGTAGCGACAGAAACACTCGATTCAATTGAAGAGTTGGAAAAAATCTTTGAGAAGTATCCTAAGGAAAGGATTATCGTAAGTGTTGATGTAAAAAACAATGAGCTCTATACAAAGAATATGGATTTGGATTTGGAAGGATTTAAGGAAGTCTTAAGAAAAATAGATCCTAATGAAATTATCTTGTTGGACATTAGTTCAGTTGGGACTGAAGGCGGATTCAATAAGCCTCTTCTTGATAGCTTTGAAGAATTTAAGGATAAAATTATCTTAGGTGGAGGAATAACTGCTCCTGAGATAGAAGAATTATCTAATATGGGAATTAATAAGGTATTAGTTGGCACTGCACTCCATAAAGGAGAAATTGAGTTAAATCCATTTTAAATATTTTTTATTTATTTATTTTTTTTATTTTTATTCTTATTTTTTATTCTTATTTTTCATTCTTATTTTTTATTTTTAAAAATTATATTATAATCTTTAATTTTTTCATTTTGCTTAATTTATGTTAAATTTAAATATAAAGTAATATAAAAATTAATATGTATAAAAATTATAACTTTAACTTTAATTAGATTTAAATAACTTATGTGATAAAATGAATTCTGAATTAATTATTATATTTTCTCATTTTCTTCCTTTAATTTTAGGATTTTTCAGTATTTTATTAATGATTAATGGAATAATGGACAAACAGAAAGTAATTGCTGCTATAGGTGTGGCCTTATTTTTAGTAGCTTCACTTGCTCCATTTGTGGTATTGCCTCTATTAGGAGTTTAATTAGTCAATTATTCTTATTTTAATTATTATTTCTTTTTTTTAGTTTTTTTTAGTTTTTTTTAGTTTTTTTTAGTATTTTTTTAGTTTTTTTTAGTTTTTTTTTAGTATTTTTTTTACTTTTTGATTTATTTTTTTTCAATGAATTTTTTTTTATTTTCTATTGTTTATCAATATTCTCTTTTTTAAAATCAATTTTTGAAATAATTAAACATATCATAATATCATGATATGAAAAAGTTTATATAGATAAACATATCATAATATCATTATATGAAGGTGTGTAAGATGAAAGATGATAAAAATTTAGAAAATTTAAATGATAACGATGATTTATGTGAAGTATTTAACCCTCATGAAGATGCTGTAAAACGTGCTAAAACTCGTATTTTATCAGAGGATGATTACTCAGATTTATCTGAATTTTTTAAGATATTCGGAAATCCTACACGTTTAAAAATTATTTCATTATTAAGTTTCGATGACTTATGCGTTTGTGATATTTGTGAAGCATTGGATTTAAGCCAAGCTGCTGTATCCAATCAATTAAGAATATTGCGTGCTCATAATATTGTTAAATATGAAAAAGAGGGCAAATTAGCAAGATATTCATTAACTGACCTTCATGTTGAAATGATATATAAAATGGGCTTAGAGCATATGAATGAATAAACAATAATATAGTATTATTTTTAATAATTATCAGTAATTTCGAGTGATTTTATGTCAGAAAATAAATGTTATGACCCTGATTGTTTAGATGAGAATTGTCATAAACCAGAACACTTTAATTATATTTGTTTTGACCCTGATTGTGATGATGTTCATTGTGAGAATCAAAGTCATTTTGATAAACAGTTGTTAAGAGATTTTCAGGAAGAAACTGATTTAAGCGTATTTGATCATAGGGAAGAAATTGACTATGATGAAGATGTTGACATAAGTATTTGTGGTTGTCCTGATTGTGCAGATGATCATGATCATGACCACAATCATGATCATAGCCATGACCATCATCACGACCATGACCATGAGCATCATCATTCTCATGAGCATCATGATGATGATTGTTGTGATGATGATTGTTGTTCTGATGATCATCATGGGCAT
>ONYG01000207.1 GCA_900321995.1 uncultured Methanobrevibacter sp.
AACTAAAATACAATGAATTATTTGGTGATTAAATGGGAAATGAAGCAAAATTAGCTTTAGAAGATGGAACTGTCATAAAAGGTAAAGCCTTTGGTTATGAGACTACGACTGTAGGTGAACTTGCTTTTTCAACTGGTATGTCTGGTTATACTGAAGCATTAACTGACCCTTCATTTAAAGGACAAATCTTAATGAGCACATATCCTTTAGAAGGAAATTATGGTGTCAGTGAAGACTGGTATCAGTCTGATAAGGTTCAAGTGGAAGGTTTTGTAGTGAGAGAAGCTTGTAAAAAATTATCTAATTTCGGAACCAAAAAGACTTTAGATGAATTCTTAAAGGAATTTAAGGTCCCTGGAATAGAAGATATCGATACAAGGGATTTGACTTTAAAGATACGTGAAAAAGGATCTCTTAAGGCTGCAATCGCTACTGAAGAAATTGATGATGATGAGCTTGTTGCTAAAGTGCAAGAACATGAAAGCATTATCAATTTAGACTTAGTTCCTTTGGTTTCAACACCTGAAGTTAAGACTTATGGTGATTTTGACAAGACTGTAGCTATTATTGACTGTGGAGTCAAAAAGAATATTATTAACTGTTTCTTAGAGAATAATATTGGTGTTGCTCTATTCCCTTATGATACTGATTATCAAACAATTCTTGATTATGGCGTTAATGGATTGATGGTTTCAAGCGGTCCTGGAAACCCTGATAGATTAACAAGTACAATAGAAAATGTGGAGAAATTAATTACAAAGCTTCCTGTATTTGGTATTTGTATGGGTCAGCATGTTATTGCAAAGGCATTCGGTGCAACTACCTATAAAATGAAATTTGGTCACAGGGGAGCTAACCAGCCAGTAAAAGACTTAAAGACTGGAAAGGTATTTATCACTTCTCAAAATCATGGATTTGCAATTGATCCAGATTCCTTAAAGAATAGTGATTTGGAATTGACTCAAATAAATCTTAATGATGGCACTCCTGAAGGATTCACTCATAAGGAATTGCCTTTAAGGACTATTCAATACCACCCAGAGTCTGGTCCTGGTCCAAATGATACAAGAGCATTATTTGAAGAGTTTAGCCAAGCAATTAGGGAGTATTAAGATTAGATTTATTAATAGCTTAACTAAACAATTAGGGAGTATTAAGATTAGATTTAATTAAAAAAATATTTTCATTGTATTTAAATTTTATAAGTTAAAAAAAAATTAGATTAGATATTATTGAGAGAGGATAAGATGCCTGTTGATAAGGATATTAATAAAGTGCTTATAATTGGTTCTGGACCTATTCAAATTGGACAAGCTGCTGAGTTTGACTACTCAGGTTCACAAGCTTGTAAATCCCTTAGGGAAGAGGGATTGGAAACTGTTCTTGTTAACAGTAACCCTGCTACCATTCAAACTGATATGGATATGGCAGATACTGTTTATACAGAGCCTTTAACTCCAGAACTTGTTCGTCAAATTATTGAAAAAGAGAATATTGATGCTATTTTGCCTACTATGGGAGGACAAACTGGTTTAAACATAGCAACTGAACTTGGAAAATTAGGTCTTTTAGATGGAATTAAGGTTATCGGATCTGATGTTCAGACCATTGCTGATGTGGAAGATAGAGACTTGTTTGCTAACTTTATGGATAGGTTAGATGAGCCTATTCCAAAATGTCATGCTGTAGAATCTGTAGATGAGGCTTTAGAAGCTGTTGAGGAAATAGGTTATCCAGTTATTGTTCGTCCAGCATTTACCTTAGGAGGTACTGGTGGTGGAATAGCTCATAATAAGGAAGAGCTTATTGAAATTGCTACTCATGGACTTGACATGAGTTACATTAACCAGGTCTTAATTGACGAATCTGTACTCGGTTGGAAGGAAATCGAGTTTGAAGTCATGAGAGATAAGAATGATACATGTATCATCGTTTGTAATATGGAAAATGTGGACCCTATGGGTATTCACACTGGAGACAGTATTGTAGTGGCTCCTATTCAAAATCTAAACGATGAAGTTTGTCAACGTCTAAGAGACGCTTCCATTAAGATTATCAGAAACTTAGGAATTAATGGTGGATGTAATATCCAATTTGCATTAAATCCTGAAACTAATGAATACAAGATTATTGAGGTTAACCCTCGTGTGAGCAGAAGCAGTGCGCTTGCATCTAAGGCTACCGGTTATCCTATTGCTAAGATCTCTTCAAAAGTGGCATTAGGATTGACTTTAGATGAAATTCAAAATGACATTACCAAGGAAACTCCTGCTTCCTTTGAACCATCTATCGATTATATTGTTGTAAAGATTCCAAGATGGCCATTTGACAAGTTTAAAGGAATTGACAGAAAAATCGGCGTTCAGATGAAAGCTACTGGAGAGGTAATGGCTATCGGAAGAACCTATGAGGAAGCTATTCAAAAGGCTATTCGTTCATTGGATATTGGATTGCACGGTTTCGAATATCTTGACTATACTGAAGACAATCTTGCAAACCCTACTGATGAAAGATTATTCCATATGTACTCTGCTATTAAGGATGGCAGAAGCGTAGAAGAGCTTGCAGAGCTTTCAAATATGGATGCATTCTTCTTATACAAAATAGAAAACATTGTTAATTTTGAAAATAAAGTAACTAAAGAAGCTTTAGAAGATGAAGAATTCTTGCTTGAAGCTAAAAAATTAGGATTCTCTAACTTTACCCTTGCAAAACTTGCAGGTATTGCTGAAGAGGATGTAAAGGCTTTACTTGATAAGTTTGACATCAAGCCATCATATAAGATGGTAGATACATGTGCAGCTGAGTTTGAAGCTAAAACTCCTTACTACTACAGCAGCTATGATAAGGGTAATGAGCTTATCAAAACTGACAACAGAAAAATATTGATCATTGGTGCTGGACCAATCAGAATCGGTCAGGGAATTGAGTTTGACTACTGTTGTGTACATTCAAGCTTGGCTTTAAAGGACCAAGGAATTGAAACAATACTTGTAAACAACAACCCTGAAACCGTAAGTACTGACTATGACATTTCAGATGAGTTGTTCTTTGAGCCTTTAACCTTTGAGGACATTATGGGCATTATAGAGCAAGTTGAACCTGAAGGGGTCATTGTCCAATTCGGAGGTCAGACTTCCATTAACCTATCAGTCCCTCTTGCAAAGGCAGGAGTTAAAATCTTAGGTACTCCATATGAGAGCATTGACAGAGTGGAAGATAGGGAAAGATTCACTGAAGTATTGAATAAATTAAACATTCATCAAGCTCCTTATGGATTGGCTAATTCCTTTGATGAAGCTCGTGAAGCTGCAGAAAGAATTGGTTTCCCAGTTCTCGTTCGTCCATCCTATGTTATTGGTGGAAGGGCAATGGAAATCGTTTATGGTCTAGATGAGCTTGAGGAATATATGAAAGAGGCTGTAAAGGTTTCACCTGAACACCCAATTCTCGTAGATAAGTTCCTTGAAGATGCAGTGGAACTTGATGTTGATTTATTATGTGACGGAAAAGATGTGTTCATTGCAGGTATTATGGAACACATTGAAGAGGCAGGTGTCCACTCTGGAGATTCCGCTTGTGTAATTCCACCTCAAACAATCCCAGAACATTTGCTTGAAGTCATCAGAGAAAATACAAGAAAATTAGCTTTAGAGTTAGATGTCATTGGTTTAATGAACATTCAATATGCAGTTAAATTGGATGAGGAAAGAGTCTACATTATTGAAGCTAACCCAAGAGCAAGTAGAACTGTTCCATTTGTAAGTAAAGCTATTGGAGTTCCTCTTGCAAAAGTCGCAACATCCTTAATGATGGGCGCTACCCTTGAAGAGTTAAATTTAACTAAAGAAATTAAGATAAACCATGTGGCTGTTAAGGAATCTGTATTCCCATTCTTAAAATTAACTGAATCTGACAGTATATTAGGTCCTGAAATGAAGTCTACTGGTGAAAGTATTGGTATAGATGAGAATTTCGGTCTTGCTTTCTATAAATCTCAACTTGCAGCAGGTATGGACTTGCCTAAAGAAGGAAATATCTTTATGAGTGTAAGGGAACAAGATAAAAAGAAAATCCAACCTATTGCTGAAAAAGCTCATGATTTAGGATTTAATATTTTGGCTACAAGAGGTACAGCTGATTCCATATTCGATGTGCCAATTACAAGAATCAAGAAGGTATCTCAAGGACATCCAAACATTAAGGAAGCTATTTTGGATGGAAAAATTGATATGATCATTAACACTCCTCATGGTGAACAGGCTTCTAAAGATGGCTATACCATTAGACGTTTAGCTATTGAACTTGGAATTCCATATGTAACTACTTTAGCAGGAGCAAGAGCTGCATTAAACGCTATAGCTGCTGTTAAGGAAAATGACTTGAAAGTTAAGTCATTAAATGATCATATTGACAATATTTAATTTATTAATGGAAAATAATATTTTTCATTAATTTAATTTTTTTATAGGTTTTTTATTTTTTTATTATTATTTTTTATTTATTAGTTATTGATTTGGTTTGGTGTTAAAATGCCTTTTAAGATAGATAGTGCGATTGTTAAGAAAGATATGGATTCAGGTAAATATGATTTGGTTGACCCTGAAGGAAAATTCTCAAAAACTGAAGCTTTAATGGTTATTGACAGTGATGATTTTATTACAGTCCAACTTCTCATAAATGCTATCTTGAGAAATGACTTTAAAGCATGGAAAGAATTAAAATGGGAAGAAGGCGATAGTCTTAAAACTATTTTAGTAAAATTAGGTTATGG
>ONYG01000206.1 GCA_900321995.1 uncultured Methanobrevibacter sp.
CAGGGGACGGGAATCGAACCCGCGAAGGGACTAACCCACTAGGCCCTCAACCTAGCGCCTTTGACCGCTCGACCACCCCTGCATAATAAAAATAGATGGTCTAAATAATACAGTAATACATAATATATTTATTATCTTATTTAAACTTTACTATGAAAAGAAAAATATTATTCCAATATTATTTCCACATCTAAAGATTCTCCATTAGCCAAATCACTTATCATGTCCCTATTTAAATCAATAGCTGCCTTATCAGACTTAATCATTAATGTTCTAGAACATATGAAATCGCTTTTTCTGCATACAATATCTGTAGGATGGTCTAAAGTCAAGTCATGATGACCATATCCAACTATAATATCGCTTGCATTAGGGCTTTTTAATTTAAGGGTAACCTTTGTATCGTCACTTGCTAGCTTTTTCTTAAAATCCTCTGGGAAATCAAGCATGCACTTATCGATACCTAAACCGATTATGCAGTCTCCTGATAATGAAAGGTCCTCATCTTTAGTTATTTCAAATGTAGACTTATGCTTTGATAAAACATTCTTATGCCCTTTTGCCTTTATTTTAAAATTCATAATAAAACTTATAGAAATTATTTTATAAAAAGATTTTTAAAAATATTAACAATACATCAAATAATCCACTTATTAGAGCAAATATAGGCAAGATAAAATGATCATAAATACAGGGCTAAGGACAGATATACCAGCATTCTTTAGCAAATGGTTCTATAATAGAATAGAAGATGAATCAGTCTGTGTAAGGAATCCTTATTATAAAAAGCAAATTCTTTCATATAAACTAAATAGCGAATTGGTTGACTGTTTAATATTCTGCACTAAAAATCCAAAGCCTATGCTATCAAATCTGGATAAGATAAATGATTATAACCAGTTATGGTTTGTAACAATCACTCCCTATGAAAAAGAAGTAGAACCTAATGTCCCCTCAGTAAAAAATGTTATTAAAAGCTTTAAGGAACTTTCAGACAATTGCGGAAAAGATAATATCATTTTAAGGTATGACCCTATATTCATCGATGAAAAATACACTTTAGATTACCATATTAACTCATTCGATAAAATAGCGAGCACATTATCTGACTACACCACAGAAATCGTAATCAGCTTTCTGGATTTATATGAAAAGACAAAACGCAATTTCCCACAGGCTAAAGAGCCCCTTCAAGAGGAAAGGCTAAAGATAGGTGAAGAGTTTGCAAAGATAACAAGAGAAAATGGATTATTGCTTAAAACCTGTGTAGAAGGAACTGAATTAGACAAATTTGGAATAGACTCATCAGGTTGCATGACCAAGGAAGTAATAGAGAGAGCCACAAGATCCAATCTAAACATCAAAATTAAAAAAGCAAGAAACGGACAGTGCAATTGTCTTTTGAATAATGACATTGGAGAATATAATAGCTGTGGCCATGGATGCTTGTATTGCTATGCAAATTCGAATAAAAACCTTGTTAAAAGAAATCTAAAGAGACATGACCCTGATTCCCCACTACTAATTGGAAATATTGATCCTAAGGATGAAATTAAAGAAGTTAATCAAGAGAGCTTCATAATCAAAGAAAAAACCATTCAAACCAAACTGTTTTAAAATAATACTTTTCAACATATCTTTAGAAGCAAAAAAATGAATATGAACAATAACTATTTAAATAGAATATAGGTACAATTAAAATAATAGCCCTTAAAAGAAGTTGTTAAATTATGAAAGGAACATACTGTTTAATAATATCTATGAAAAAATCAGATAAGATTAAAATAGGCCATCTATATCCAACAGCATATAAATTCAAAAAAGGATATTATGTATACATAGGATCTGCCATGAACTCTTTGATTCCACGCTTAAGCAGACACTTGTCTGATGAAAAGAAGATGCATTGGCATATAGATTATCTATTGAAAAGCCCGAACAGTGACATTAGAGAGATATTGTTTACAGACTCTATAAAGAGAATAGAATGTGATTTGGCAAATTCAATAGCTAAAGATGGATTGGAAATTGAGAGATTCGGATGTTCCGATTGTAACTGCAATTCTCATCTAATTTATTTTGAAAGAAAAAAAGATGCTCTAAAAAGCGTTAAAGAAGCTTATGATTCAATAAACATAGAATATTATGATTTAAAGTATTTTAAAAAGATAAAAAGTAAAAAAA
>ONYG01000205.1 GCA_900321995.1 uncultured Methanobrevibacter sp.
ACTTAAGTCACCTGTGTAAGTACCAGTTCCTCCTCTGTGAACTATGTTCTTAAGGTTGTTGGTAACATTTGTATCTGTTATGGTTACAGAACCTCCATTGGAGTAAATAGCTGCTCCACCATAGCCATTAACTGTTCTGTCAGTTAAATCGTTACCATCAAATTCACTGGAGGTTACTAATACTTCACCACCATTATTATAAATACCCCCACCAGACTTGACTGCTGTGTTGTCATTAACTTTAGCATTCATTAAAGTTAATTTACCGGAGTTATAAATAGCTGCACCTTCTTCGGCAGCACCATTTATGAGAGTTACACCCATAATGGTAACGCTAACTCCTTCAGGGATATTGAATATTCTTGCTTGATTATCCCCGTCAATGGTCGCACCGCCACCAATGATTGTTAAGCCATTGATAAGAGTGATACCATTTTCAAAAGCAGTATCAGTTGATGGATCATATTTATAATAAGCACCTGACAACATTGAAGGACTGGAAGAGACATCAGCAGCTAATTGTGTAAAAGACAAAGTTTCCCCTTCGTTTACTGCATTTGCACTAAGGGAAGTGGTTTTTGCCTTAGAATCAGCTGAGTCGCCAGTATCATTAACAATTATGTCAGTAGACTCATATGATATATCATCATTTGTTATTGTATTATCAATTGTTTGAACTTCATCCAAGACAGCATCAGACGCATCATCAGCAATAGCAGTATCATCTGCTGCGCTTACTGCGCCTAAAGCAAGAATGGAAATAAGTACAATTGATATAAATATACTTAATTTTTCCGTCTTCAAGAAAATTCCTCCAAAAAATAGCATACCATATTTTTAGATTAGAAAAAACATTAAATCCGATTGAACTTAATTAAGTTAATTAAGTATAGGTGGAAAGGAGAAAAAATCAGTTTTCAGCTTTTAAACCCTTGGATTTTAATGATTTTTTATAAATTTAAATAAATCCACATATTTAATCAAAATTGATGTAATAGTATGATTCATTAAGTAAATAAACCTTAATCTAATGACTAAAAATTAAGCAAAATAATTAAATAACTCATCACTAAGAGCATTACCCCCAATTTTCTTAGCAAATACTGATAATCAGTACTAAAAGATCCAGTAATACACTAAATAATTTAATAACTAAAAAATCAGTAAAATGAGCATCTAATCAATTTACTAAAAATTTAGAAATTAAATCTATTGGATATTTAATTAGAATGACAATTTTTAAGTATTAATACAGTACACCCCAATTATTCCATATTAATCTTTATAATAATTTGCAAAGATACAAATAATGTCCATTTTTGAACATTGTGCAAAATTATCAAAATCAATTAATATTAATGGTATTTTCTTTAATATAATATATAAACATTTTTAAATGATTTTCATAAAAAGAACCTATTTCATTCAAGATATGAGCAAATAAACCGAATAAAATCGAATAATTTTTTAAAAATTGAATATTAATTATCTACAATTTTAAAAAAGAATGCACAAATTAAAATTAAAAAAATAAACCGATGTGAATTAATTTATGAATGAAAAATTTTTTATTTCATTTAGCAAAAAATACAGTCAAAATATGAATTATAATTCATTTTAAGCGATATAAACTGTTTTATGATTATAAAATATTTTTTAGATATATGAATGAAAAAAGATGCTTAAAATAAGAAAAAATACAATACAAAAATAAAAGCTAAAATCAACTGAAATAAAGAAAAAATACTTAAAAAAAAGTTCTTAATCAAAAAATAAAAACATTAATTTAAAAAAAGATTATTTGCCCATAATAATCTGATTGACCAAAGGTAAACTAAGATGAGAAATTTTAGAAACCTCTTCTGGAGAATAGCCATTACTAATTAACTCATTAGCAATTTCATATTTTAACTCTTTTCTACCTTCCTCTTTGCCTTCTTCTCTACCTTCTTCTCTACCTTCTTCTCTTAAGAGTTCACCATAGCGTTTCATAGGCTCTAAAATAAAATCTTCATGCATATCTGACACATCTCCTAATTTTTTTAATATTTCATCATCTTCCCAATAAAATGCATAATTCAAAAGAACTGCCCTAATTTCACTGATTTTATCAAAGCTTAAATAATCTTCATTTAACAAAAAGAAGATATCTGTTGCCTTATGCAATAATTCAATCTTTCTATTTAATCCAAAAGAGGAAGTAATTCCAGACCAACAATATCTTTTCCTGCAAATCGGCTTATATTTTCGAGTTTATAATTCAATATATTTAAAATTTTGTCAGGATTTCTTTGAATTAACGATTTATAATGCATAGTTAACCTATCTTTAGGATTAATTCTAAGAATTCTTTTTTTATCTTCCTCCAATTCAAAATCAATGATTACTATATATGTATCAAGATTATATTTCTTATATAATCCTATAACATAATCTATAAACCTTTTTTCATCCAAATCAGAGGTTTTTAATTGAAATTCTACATCAACAATTCCATACATAGTTAAAACAGGCAAATCCAATATGAGCTTATTGAGTTTGGCATCAATCAATTCATTTTCTATTAAAAAGAATGGAAGACAGTTAATGTTAAAGAACAAAAAGAATGAAGTGAGATTATTTGATGCAATGAACTTAAAGATCTTATCATAAAAAAAAGTTAATTTTTGCACACATTTAATCCACTTCACAAATTTCTTTAATTAAACTTATTTTATTAAATAACCTATTTAAATCTATCTATTCTTAAATTAAACAATTTTTAAATAGTTAAATCAATTTTTACCAACTATTAATAAATTGATAAAAAATTAAATCAATATTTACTTGAATTAATAAAACTCAAATAACTTAATAAAATTGACATAGATGTGCAAAATTGACATAAACTTGTAAAATTGATAAAAAATTATTAAAAAAATATTAACTAGTAAAATTAATACCATTGTATTAAAGTTATATGAAATAATAAAAGTTGTATAGAATTGTAAAATTGATAAAAAGTAATAAAATTGTCTGAAATTGAAAAAAAATAAATTTAAATAGGATAAAAACAAAAATAAGAAAATAACGAAGAAAAAATTCCGCTAAGAAAAATTAAAAATTAAAAAGAAAAATCTATGGCATGATTGAAAATGAATTAGAAAAATGAGACAAATATAAAAAGAAAATTAAGCATATAAAAAGAATTTAGGTGATTATGTGGTTAAGAGTTACATACTCCAAGAGAGTGAGAAAGATAAGAAAATAGACAAAAGAAAACAAAAAGTTCTATTTCCATATGATAAGCTTTTAAAATACTTGATTCGACAGCACCCTCAAGGATTCATAGATGCATTAAATCTAAACATAGAATTTAAAGAATTCCTATCTGGTGAATTCATCAATCAAGTATATGAACAAAGCTATGGAGACATAGTGCTCTTGTCTAAAGATAAGAGAATTCACATTATAGAATTTCAGACTAATTACCTAAATATTCGCGATAAGAGACGATTTGGAAACTATCAGACCACATTGCATCTTAAAGAAAGTAAAGAGGTGATAGTGCATGTTGTTAGTTTAGTTGGAAAGAAAATTGAAGACATTCCATATGGATACGGGAACGAATACGGGTTTACTATACATTATACATCGTTAAATTGCTTAAAATCTACTAAAACTTTAAATAAAATAATAAAAAAAATTTTAAATAACGCTGATTTAAGCGAAAAAGAAATAGTCTATTTTGAGCTTTTCCCACTAATGGAAAGAAAGAAAGATAAGAAAAAAGCATTGAAAAAAGGAATAATGCTAGTTTCACAGATTGAAACATTGAGTAAAGAGACAATAGCTGAAATAAAACTGAGTTATGGAATTTTAGCTCTTGCATTATTCGATGATGAAGAAATTGAAGAAATTGAAGAGGCGATGGATATGGAAAGTCTTGATAAAGCAATATACATGGGAAAAAACACATATATGGATTTAAAATACCGATTCAAATATGAGATATTATCCAGACGACATATAAAAGAAGCGAAAAAAGAAGCAAGAGAAGAAGGAAGAATAGAAGGAAGA
>ONYG01000203.1 GCA_900321995.1 uncultured Methanobrevibacter sp.
AAAAAACCTAAAGAGAAAAACATTAAACATAAGATTAAAAAACATGATTAAATGTTAACATAGTATAGTTTTTATATATTAGATTGAATATAACTATATTTATTTAATTTTTAATTATAATTTTTAAATTTTAAATATCAATTTTTCAATTTTTATGTGATTATTTATGAGCGAACAAAATGAATGGGGCAGTAATCTATCATTTATTCTTGCAATGGTAGGTTCTGCAGTAGGACTTGGAAATATATGGAGATATCCATATGTTTTATACAGCAACGGTGGTGGTGCATTCTATATACCTTATATCGTTGCCATATTATTGATGGGTGTTCCATTTTTAATATTGGAATATGGTGTCGGATACAATTTCAAATCATCCTTTCCAAAGGCTATTCGTAAAATAAACAGCAAATTTGAATACTTAGGTTGGCTACTTCCAATTTCTGTATTTCTGATTATGATTTATTATTCCTGTATTCTTGGATGGGATGGTATTTATATAATATTAAGTTTCTTTAAGGGATGGGGAGCAGACCCGAACACTTACTTTGCAACAACATTATTGCAATCAAGCGAATCTGTTTCCGGAATTACAAGCTTCATACCAATAATTGCAATTGCAATGCTTATAAGTTGGGTTATCGTATGGTACATATCCCATAAGGACTTAGAGAAAGGACTTGGAAAAGTGAGCAAGATTCTTGTACCTTTACTTTTCATCATAATGATTATTATAGTATTATTCTCCTTAACATTACCTGGTGCAATGATCGGTTTAAATGAATTGTTTTCACCAGATTGGAGCTTACTGCTTGACTTTAATATTTGGATGGCTGCATTTGGTCAAATCATCTTCTCATTAAGTTTAGGAATGAGTATTGCATTCACATATGCAAGCTATACTGGCCAAAGCAGTGACTTGATTACAAATACATTATCAATTGCATTTGCAAACTGTGCATTTGAAAACTTCTGTGCATTAGGAGTATTTTCAATTCTTGGATATATGTCATTGCAAAGTGGAACTGCAGTTGCAGACCTTGTTACTCAAGGAACTGGACTTGTATTTATTGCATATCCAACTGTACTTAACGTATTAGGTCAATATGCATATATAATTGGACCTTTATTCTTCATTACAGTTTATCTTGCAGGACTTACAAGTATCCTATCTACAATTGAACCTTTAGCATTCAGTATTCAAAATAAGTTCACATGGTCCCGTCATAAGACAATGACAACATTATGCATAATCGGTGCAGTGGTTTCAATGGTATATGCAACTGCATTTGGTGGAACACTTCTTGGATATGTAGATGCTTACATTAATCAAATAGCCATACTTTTAGGAGTTATACTTGAATGTATAGTATTCGCATGGATTTTCAAATGCGAAGACATTGTTCCAGTGCTTAATGAGAAGAGCAGAACATTAAAATTAGGAAAATGGTGGATATATACAGTCAAGTACATATTGCCTATTTTCATAACAATCGTATGGATTGGCGGAGTATATGACACTCTTAAAACAGGTTCATTAGATCAAACCATGACATTTGGATTGCTTACATTGCTAATTGCTGTTTTAGTTGTAATATTCACAAAATTAGCTCCAACTAATCCAAACTGGGATGACACTGAAAATAGATTATAATTTTTTAATTATAATTTATTTTTTTCTTTTTTTTTCCAACATTCTAATAAAAAAATATACGTTTAAATAATTCTTTTTTTAATAAAAATCAAAAAAATCATAAAATTAACGAACTAACATAACTAATAAACTAAAAAAACTATTAAAAAACTAAAAAAACTATTAAAAAACTAAAAAAAAACTAAAATAAGTAAAATAAGTAAAAAAGTAAAAAATTAAATAAAAAAAGAAGTAATCATTCTATTTTTTCTAAATATCTGTTGCCTAAATGTTCTATTTTAAGTTCCTTTGCTAATTTTTCTTGGATATTTTTAATCATTTCAACATTACGAGAAGCAACAAAGTAAATCACTTGAGATTCATATTGCTTTTCAACAATAGCTAAATTTTTGCCTCTTAACTCACCATCTATTGTCTTAATATGCTGATAGTCAAAAGTAAATCTGAAAAGCTCATAAAGTTCCATCTCAACTATCTCAGCAATTGCCAAAGCTTCAAGAACTGACTTGCTGTAAGCTCGAACAAGACCTCCAGCACCAAGCTTTATGCCGCCGAAATACCTTGTAACAATAGCTACAGTGTTTTCCATTTCATTTTTCTTTAAGACATTGAGCATAGGCCTTCCAGCAGTTCCGCCAGGCTCTCCATCATCATCATAGCCTTCCCCATCGCTAACGATATAAGCAGTGCAGTTATGTGTAGCATCCTTATACTTTTCAGATATTTCCGTAATAATCTCTTTAGCTTCTTTTTCGCTTTGAGCAGGGAAAAGCCTACATATGAATTGAGATTTTTTAATATCTATAGATGTTTGAAAGGTTTTTGCTATTGTTTTCATAGTATCAATTCTAATTCTTAGTAGATAAGTTTAAATATTATTTAAGAAAATTTAATTATTAGAAAATATTTTATATAAATTAGTATATACAATTATATGTTTAAATTATATAATATCATTTTTGATTCAAAAAAAGCATTGAAAAAATTTTTAACAATTTGAATGAAATTAAAAAAACAGAAATTATATTATTAATCATTAAGAGGTGAGATCATGGAAGATAAAAAAGCAAAATTCATTGTTTATGTGGTAATTTGTCTAATTGCTTTTATGTGCAGCAGCACAGTCTATTCTATGACAGGTGGCCTTTCAGATTGGCTTGTATCAAGCACAAACACTAATGAAGATGTAAATAATAATGGTTATATAGACAGCTCTGAAGGTCAATATTACTCTAGTTCAGACAATGGCTATTCAAATGATGGTTCTAATGGCAATGGAGGATTTTTTGATGGATTTTTCCAAAGTTCTAATACGGACTCAAGTTATTCTTCATCATCAAATGACAATCCTGACTTTTTAGCTAGAATTATTAGATTTATTATTGGAGGCGTTTCCACAACAGATGCTTCTTATGATCCTACTGTTGATTCTAACTATTATTATGAGGACACATCAAGTGGAAATAGTGGATTTGATATTTCTGAACTCTACTCTAAAGCAAATAATAAACTTGATGAAATGTTTAATTAAAAATATAATAATAAATTTATATTTTTTAACTCTTTTTTTCTTTTTAAATTAATTTAAACTATATTTTTAATAACTCTTATTCTATTTAAATTATTAAAACTTAATTTAACTCTTTTTGTAGATCAATTAAAAAAAAAAAAAAAAAAAAAGTAATTTATTTTATTAGTTTATTAAAACAGGCTATTTACCTGTTTCAATTATTTTTATCAATTTATTAGCCTCAACAACTATGTCTTTCTTGCCATAAGCTTGAGCAACACGCTTAATTGCATCCAAATTCCTTACATAAGCATCTAACCAAGAGAATATGTCTCCAGGATATGCTTGAATTTGATAATCCTTAAGCAAAGACTTGCTGATGTCAATAGGATCCTTTTTATTTAATCTTTGATTAAGAATATAATAAGAAACTCCTCTCTGCAAGCAATCACAAAATGGCCTATCATTACACTCACATCTTAAGAAATCAATTTGAAGCTTTAGCAAAGCGTCTTGGAACTTCTGGTCTAATTTCGCTATTGCTTCACCTGATGAGATTATATCCAAAGTTGATTCTGAAAACAATCTGGTGGAAAAGTTCATCTTCAATGCAGAAACAATCTGCTTATGAACAACAGGAGAAAGATAAGCGTTTTCAAAGAGCTCTAAATCAAGAGCAATTGATTGTACTTTTAAAAGATTGTTTGAATTGACTTCCTTTTTAGTCATTCTAGGATTGATTTCCTTAAATGGATTTTCCTTAAAGTTAAGTTTATTTACAAGAATAGGCTTTTCTTCTAATGTTTTATGTTGTTTTTTAGACATGTTTATCTTTTTATTATACATTACCTTCTTAGAATAGTCTTTAAAATCATCAGAACTATTTTTATTAGAATTTTTATAATCCTTTGATATGTTTATATGGGAATTATTAGTATATTGTTTAGAAGATTTTTCCTGTTTAGACTGTGCTGATTTATTAGATTCCAATTTAGAATTATCTTTTTGAATATTTTTATTTTTATTTTTATTTTTAGAAGTCTTATTCTTTTTAGAATTCTTATCTTTATTAGACTTACCCTTATGAGATTTATCTTTCTTAGAACTATTTTTCTTAGAATTATCTTTATTAAATTTATTCTTCTTAGAAGTCTTATCCTTCTTAGACTTATTTTTAATTGGATTCTTACCTTTATTAGACTTATCCTTCTTAGACTTATCCTTCTTGGACTTGTCCTTCTTAGACTTATCCTTCTTAGACTTATCCTTCTTAGACTTATCCTTCTTGGACTTGTCCTTTTTATCAGATGTCTTCTTTTTCATTTGATTCAAATTATTTTGAATCCTCTTATTTCTATTTAATATTTCCTCATTTTCCTCATCAATCTTATCAGACAATCTTCTAAGATCCCTAAGATTAGTCTTAAAGAAAGGCTTTTTGAAGTGTTGGCTTAAATAATGTTCATCATTAATAGAATCCTTAATTATAACACCATCATCAATAGATAAGAAAGACATTGCCACAGCCTTACCAAACTTAGTTACCTCAATTGTATCATCTGCATGTATAGTAATGGCTTTTTTATCCCTTAACTCTTCAAGTGCCATGCCTATATCAATTGGAACTGGAATATTTTTATAGAATTCATGAACATCCCTAACTTTAGTCAATGACCTTGATGATATATCTGCTAGTATCTGCTCAAGTGAACCATCCTCTGTATAATCCACATAAATATTCTCAACATCACTTTCCAAAAGGTCTAATGCCATAGATTCCTCACTTTCACCATCAAACTCATTTCCAATTTCAGGCACAAGGTAAATAACCCCTCTATCATGATAGCTAGGCCTACCTGCCCTTCCTAACATCTGTGAGAATTCATTTGGGCTAATCCACTTATTTCCCATAAGCAAGGATTCAAAAATTACTTGAGATGCAGGGAAGTCTACACCAGCTGCAAGAGCTGCAGTTGTAACAACTGCTGCAATTTTACCTTTGGAAAAATCCTTTTCGATCTTTTCCTTTTTAAAGTAGGATAGACCTGCATGATATGCTGAAGCATTAATGCCCTTTCCAGATAGGAAATTAGCTATTTTATGAGTTTTCCTTCTAGAATTAGTGAATATTAAGGTTTGTCCATTGAACCCTTTTGATGAGGTAGTGTAGAACTCTTTTTGAACAAGCTTTCTCATAAGAAGCCTTCTTTGAACATCCCCTCTTACAAATACAATATGCCTTTCCAATGGAACAGGACGCTCCTTATACTGGACTAACTTCATATTAAAATCTTTTGCCAAGGCTTTTGGATTTTTGATTGTAGCAGACAATCCTATTACTTGGGTCTTAGGGAAAAGATGCTCTATACGCTTAATCAACCCATTCAATCTAAGACCTCGCTCTTCATCAGAGATAGTATGAATCTCGTCAATCAAAACAAGTCCTAAATCATTAAGCAATGATGATTTGCCAGAACGCAATAAAAAATCAATACCCTCGTAGGTACCTACAACTATATCAGCATTAGCAATATTTGAATCAGGCAACTTAAGCTCTCCTTTTGCCTTGATCCTATTCATCCCTACCTTAATGGCAACCTTAAGTCCCAGAGGTTCATATCTCTTTTTAAAGTCTCTGTACTTTTGATTTGCAAGTGCAACAAGTGGTGTTAAAAACAGAAATTTCTTGCCTTTTAATGCCTTAGGAACACCTGCCAACTCTCCAACTAAAGTCTTTCCACTTCCAGTGGCAGATACTACAAGAAGATTTTCATCCTTGAGCAAACCTTCACGAATAGCTAAATACTGAACAGGCAATAAATATTGGTTCTTTTCTTTAATTATAACATTCTTAAACTCTTGAGGAATCTTAAGCCTTTTCATAGGGATTTTAGGTATCTTATCATCATGAACCTTTATCTTATCAAACAATGTTAAGTCAGTATGGGATAAGGGGTCAAATCTTGGTGAAAGCATTTCTAAAACATCATCAAGACTGCCTGTCTTTTCAAGAACCTTTTTAAAGTTTCTAAAAACTTTCTTATCATATCCTCGAAGTTTAAGCTCTCTTTTGATAGTTTCTTCAGCACATGACTTACAAATTAATTGATTATGATAACTGTAGGAGAAATCAGAGTTAATTATGGTCACATATCCTTCATAACTACAATGTTGACATATGTTTGTAAATCTAACCTTGATATTATTCTTTTCAAGGAAAGCCTCCATTTCATCATCCTTTTGTGCCAAGAAAACAGCTTGGGAACGTAACAGATTAATTGCCTTTGAAGGAGCCAATAATTTTTCTTCCTTTTCGCTTTTAATTAAAAAACGCTTAATGGATATTCCATCCTCATCTTCTCTAAAGCGAAGAATGCCTACAAATTCAGCTTGTCGTTTTGTATTAAGAGCTCCTTTAGGACTTCCTATTGGATATATTTCCCAAGATTTCTTTCTTTTGTTTAAAACTATCATTAGTTTATAATTATATTTTTAATAGTTTAAAAATATTAAGATTATAAAAGTATAGTTCAATAAAATATAAAAAAAATAGTTAAAAATAGTTCTATAAAAAAATAAGAAATAAAAAAATGGTTTAAAAAAGTTAAAAAATAAAAAAAATAGTTTAGAAAAGTTAAAATAAGCATTTTTAACTAATAGCTATCATCAGACCTATGGAAAATTCCAGTCAAGAAGTCACTTGATTGATATGTAGAATTATCGCTGGAATCTGGAATATTTATAAAGTAACCATGATACTCCCCTTTAGTGTTATAGAAAATATAAGAGAGGCCATCCTCATCGGTTTCACTATTATAAACCCAATTATCTGCAGGAGTATTATAATCTATTTTATAGATATCGATTATAAACCAGTTGCCGTCATTTAAATCCACTTTATATGTTTCATAGCCAGAGATTGTAAAATTCTCAAATGATTCAATCACAGAATAATTGTAATCAATCATTTTAGAACTTCCAATACCATTCAAATAGGTTCCATTTTCAATATTTATAGTGAAATGACCTGTTTGATTAGCATATCCATTATCAAGATAATCAGAATTAAAGTCAGAACTTGAATCATAATTATAATCAGAATTGGAATTGGAATTAGAATTAATGTTTCCACTTATTAGAGCAAAAGCACAAATAAGGACTATAATAATTGTAACAAATATCAATAAACCGCTTTTCCATTTGTCATTCTTATGAGAATTGTATTTGACTTGATTATTATCAATATTACTATTTAAATTATTGTCATTTTTAGATTGAAAAGAAGATTTGATCTTTTTATTTTCATCATTGAATTCATTATCAAAAGTAGGATTACGGTCAATTGCCTTTTGACCACATTTAGAACAAAAATGCTCATTATCCTTTATTTCATGCCCACAATTATGACAATACCTTACCATAACAATCCCCTTTAACTAAATATAATAAGAATTAGTAATATCTATTAATAAATATTTGCATTTTAGTAAATATAATTAATTATTTTTATAAAAAATAGATTTTGATAAGAGATAAAATTAGTACAATAATTAAAAAAAAAAAAAAACAGTCAAAACAATGAAAACAAAACGAAAAACAAAAAAAAGAGCAAAAACGATAAAAATTAATAAAAATTATTAGAAGAAATAAAAAAGAAAAAAAGAGAATAAGTATTAAACTTATTCGTCTATTTCTACACCCATTTTACCTGCAATTCTTGCGAGGATAATGGTTACAATAACTGCAATAATGGTTACAACAATTGCATAAATGAATAATCCTGAAAGTGCGTCTCCAGCACCCATTACGGATTCAATTAATTTTTGAATTGCATCGTTCCATGCTAAACCTGCAACTAAACCAAATGCAGTGGTTACTAAAGTAATAATAGTTTTTATTACAGTACGACCTACTTCAGACATAAAATATCTCCTAAAAATTTTTAAAAAAAAATAACTAAAATTAGCAATTAACTACAATTTAACCCAAATTTTCAAATTTCTTAATGTTTATAGTCAAATAAAAATAATACTAATTTTTAGTTATTATTATATTTATATTTCATTATATATAAAGGTAATAGTAAAATAAAGTTTAATTATGTGAATAAAATAACTTTTATTAAATAATTATTAATAAAAAATTAAAATAACAACTTTTGATATGATTTAACCAATTTAACTAATGAAAATAAGATAAAAATTTTAATAAGTTTTTGATAAAACATTAATAAATTATTAAAAAATTATTATTAAATAAAAAAAAATTAAAAGAAGTACCTCCACATTTTTTAAAAAAATAAAAAAGTGAAATGTCATAAAAATGTGATAAAAATTTTGGTCAAGGTTTTTGAGCCGAAGGCTCAAAAAAGCTTGAATTAAACAGCATCAGAACCTCGCTCACCAGTCCTTATTCGGATAACTTCCAATACATCAGATACAAAGATTTTACCGTCACCAACTTCACCGGTTCTTGCATTCTCTTGAATTACTTGAATGATATCCTCCAAATCCTCCTCATTAACAATTAGTTCAATACGTGTTTTAGGAATGAGATCAATGCAAATGCTTGAGCCCCTATAAGACTCCTTCATGCCTAATTGTCTTCCTCTACCCTTAACAGTAGAGACATTCATTCCATCACAGCCTGCTTCAATTAAGGCAGTCTTAACTTCTTCAAACTTTTCTTCACGAATAACTGCAATAATTCTTTTCATAAAATCCCTCTATTAATATTATGTTTCAAATGTAAATAAAAACTTATGATTTTAAATAATTCCGTTTATAGAATTAAATAATGATTATAATCTATAACCAGATTCCTCGTGTAAATAAGTGTCTAATCCACCAATTTCATGTTTATCTTCTACTCTTAATCCCATAGTCTTATCAAGAACTTTTGCAATGATTAAGCTTACTGCAAAGGTATAGATTGCTGTTGCCACTACACTAATAACTTGAACAGTCAATTGGCTAGGATTTCCATAGAATAAACCAGCAACACCATTTATTGCAGGTGAAGCGAATAGACCTGTAGCGATAAGTCCCCAAACACCTGAAAGACCGTGAACTCCAAATACATCCAATGCATCATCATAATCAAATCTTGACTTAAGATTATATATAGCATAGTAAGAGATTATTGAAGCGCCAAAACCGATTACTATTGAACCGGATAAAGGCACGAAACCTGCTGCAGGAGTGATTGCTACAAGACCTGCAACTGCACCAGTAATAGCGCCTAACACAGTTGGCTTACCTACATTAATCACATCCAATACAACCCATGTAATCATTGCAACAGCTGCTGCAGTGTTTGAAATCAGTATTGCAGAACCTGCAAGACCATTTGCTGCAAGAGCAGATCCTCCATTGAATCCCATCCATCCAAACCATAGGAAACCTGCACCCAAAATTGAATATCCTAAATTATGTGGTAACAATGAAGTGTCTTTTCTTTTTCCAAGCACAAGAGCAAGAGCAAGAGCTGAAAAACCTGAGTTAACTTCTACAGCTACCCCTCCTGCAAAATCGATTGCTCCCATATTCATTAGCCATCCGCCACCCCAAATCCAGTGACAGACAGGCAAATAAACCAAACTAACCCATAAAATTGTAAATGCAATCCATGGAGCAGTTTTCATTCTTCCAACAATAGATCCAGAAACAATTGCTGCAGTAAGTCCAGCGAATGTTAGCTGGAAACCGACATAAACCAATGTAGGAATTGTCCCAGTCAATGAATTAATTCCTATTCCCTCTAAAAAGAAGTTTGTTGGTGCTCCTATAAATCCAGCAATGCTTGAAGGAGCAAATGCGACTTGATATCCATATGCCACCCATATTACACTAGCTATTGCAAATGCGATTAAAGATAAGAACATTGAATTTAAAACATTTTTCCTTTTTGAAAGTCCACCATAAAAAAATGCAATACCCGGCACCGTCATTAAAAGCACCATAATTACACATACAAGCATCCAAGCTGTATCTCCTGTATCCAATAACATACTAATCATCTAAATAATATTTTAAATAATAAAAAAACCAAATAATTTAAAAAATATTATTTTAATAAAATATTTAATGGAATATAAATTATCCTAAAGATTATTTAGGTATTCTTCCTTAAAAAAAAAATGAATTTATAAAAAAACATTATTTAAAAAAAAATCCCATAAAACCCTTCCAAATACTTTATTTTATTAAAATAAGTATTTTTAATAAATAAAATTTTTAACTCAATAGTCGGAAGTATACTTCCGACAATATAATATTGAACAAAACCATATATAAAGATTTACTTAACTGGAATAACTAGAATGAAATTAGTTTAAAAAAATAGATAAAAAAAGAAGATAAATCAAAAAATCTCAATTTAAGATTAGGGCTACAATCATTTAAACAATTTAACTATATTAAATAACTAAATAAAGAATTATAAAAATATACAATAGTTTTAAATAGTACATTTTAAAAAAATTAATAATGTACATTAATTTTGTATAAATAATTAAAATCATTAAAAAATATGCTATAAGATATGTATACAAATTTGATATATTTTTTAATTAGATTATTCAATAGATGGAGGTGGAAAAATGAAAGTTAACAGAAAAGCAAAATTCATTATATTCTTTACAATTGCTGTCCTTGCCTTGGGATTGAGTAATATTGCAGCTGTATTGACAGGAGATTTGGTGAGTTCAAGTTTGCCAAACTATAATGAAACCGAAAAATTGATTGCCTTGGACGACGATAATTTTTCTCCAACAAGTTTGAATACAGTTTATGAAGAGAAAAAAATTGTAGAAGAAGTAAATGATACTGATGATGTTAATGACACAAATGCCTCTACTAGTGACTCAGGTGCAAATAACAATAACCAACAAGAAATAGATTACAACGACGACGATAAACAAAGCTCTGATTCACAGACAACTCCATCAGGAAGTCAATCTGATGACAATGATAATTAATTAAAATTTCTAAAAAAAGATTAAGTCAATCTTTATTTCATAAGATTAGCAAAAGTCAAATAAATTTTTATTAATTATTTAATACTTCTTTTTATAAAATTATTTAATCAAAACATGATTTTTAAAATTTACCAATTTACTTATTTTAATTATTGGATATTAATATTTAAAACTAAATTAAAAATATAAACCCGTATAAAGGTGAAAGTATGGAAGAAAACAAAGAATTTGCTATAAAAGTTAAAAACATTAGAGAAAGACAAAATATGAGCATCGAAGAGCTAGCTGAAAAAAGTGGCGTAAAATTAGATGTTTTAAAAGCTATGGAAAATGGAGAAATCATTCCTTCACTTACCCCACTTACAAAAATGGCTAAGGCTCTTGGAGTAAGACTTGGAACTTTCCTTGATGATACACCACAACTTGGACCTGTTGTAGTGAGAAATGGAAAAATGGAAAACACATTATACTTTTCCGGTAGAGAAGATGTTACAAATTCAAGCAATCTTGAATTCCACTCTTTAGGAGCAGGAAAAATAGACAGAAACCTTGATCCATTCATAATTGACATTGAATATGAAGAGGATTATGAATTATCATCCCACGAAGGAGAAGAATTCATCTATGTCTTAGAAGGAGAAATCGAAGTAGAATACGGAAAAGACAAAATTACTGTAGATAAAGGAGACAGTATTTTCTATGATTCTGTAGTTCCTCATCACTTACACTCAACTGGAGAAAAAGCTAAAATCTTAGCTGTATTATACACCCCATTCTAAATAAGGTCTAATAAAAGTCATAAGAGTTTTTAAAGGTTTAAAAATGCTAAAAATGATTTTAACTCCAAGATTTGGAGAAATAGACGGTATGAAACACGTCAACAATAATGTTATTGGCGAATGGTTCGAACTTGCAAGAGAAGAATTATACCGATATTTCATACCTGATTTAGACTTAAGCTTAGAAAAATGGACATTAATTCTGGTTAGAAACGAGACAGACTTCTTAGGCCAAATTCGTTATGGTGAAAATGTTGAAATAAGGACTTATATCTTAAAAATAGGAAATTCATCATTTACAGTCGGAAACGAAGTATGGCAAGAAAATGAAATTAAGGCAAAAGGAAAATCAATCATTATTCATTATGATTATATCAATGAAAAATCCATGAAAATTCCTGGTGAGATAAGAGAAAAGCTAAATCAACATTTCTTAAAAGAAGAAGACATTGGCAAAAGCAACTAGAATTAATCTAATTAATAAACAACAATTAGAATTAATCTAATTAATAAACAACAATTAGAATTAATCTAATTAATAAACAACAATTAGAATTGATCTAATTAATAAACAACAATTAGAATTGATTTAATTAATAAACAACCTTTATACAAAAACTAATTAAAATTATATTTATAAAAATGGTGAGAAAATGAGCGAACTATTTACAGAACTTTCACTTGGAAAATTCTTTGAGTCCCAAGTGGAAAAGCAACCTGATCATGAATTTATAGTTTACCCAGATAGAAACCTTAGATTCACCTACAAGGAATTTGATGAAAGAGTAGACAATATGGCTAAAGGACTACTTTCTATCGGAATTAAAAAAGGTGACCATGTAGGAATTTGGGCTAAAAACGTACCAGAATGGTTAACTTTCATGTTTGCAACAGCTAAAATTGGAGCTACAATAGTAACTGTGAACACTGCATACCAGTCACATGAATTAGAATATGTATTAAAACAATCAGATATGAAAGCATTAGCAATGACAGATGGATTTAGGGATACAAGCTATTTTGACATTATCCACGAGCTTGTTCCTGAAATGAAAACCAGCGCTAGAGGCAATTTAAATAGTGAAAAGTTCCCACGCCTAAAATACCTTATCCATGTAGGTCAAGAAAAGCACAGAGGAATGTTTAACACCAACGAACTCCTACTCCTCGGTATGAACTACGATGATGATGAATATCAGAAGGTAAAGGATTCAGTCACCCAAAATGATGTTATCAACATGCAATATACAAGCGGTACTGAAGGATTCCCTAAAGGAGTAATGCTTACAAGCAGAAATATTGTTAATGACGGTTATTATATTGGAGAAAACATGAATTACAGCCCAGCAGACAGACTTCTTCTTCAAGTACCTTTATTCCACTGTTTCGGTACTGTTTTAGGAGTAATGGCTGTCATTACTCATGGATCCACAATGATTATGCTTGAGGAATACGACCCATTACTTGCAATCTCATCAATCCAAAAGGAAAAATGCACATCAATCTATGGAGTGCCTACAATGTTTATTGGAATGATGAACCACCCTATGTTTGACATGTTTGACATGTCTTCACTTAGAACAGGTATTATGGCAGGTTCCACTTGCCCTGTTGAAACCATGAAGGACGCTATTGAAAAAATGAACATGAAAGAGATCACTAGTGTTTACGGACTTACTGAAGCTGCACCAGGATTTACACAAACCAATGCAGCAGACTCATTTGAGAAAAAGATTAACACAGTAGGCAGAAAATTCCCTAATATTGAAGTTAAAATCGTAGACCCTGAAACCGGCGAAGAGCTTGGACCTGGAGAAACTGGAGAAATCATGTGCAGAGGTTTCAATGTAATGAAAGGATATTACAACATGCCTGAAAAGACTGCTGAAACCATTGAACCTGACGGATGGCTTCACTCTGGAGACCTTGCTACAGTGGATGAAGATGGATACTACTCCATTGTAGGAAGAATCAAAGACATGATTATCAGAGGTGGGGAAAACATATATCCAAGGGAAATAGAAGAGTTCCTCTTTACCCATGAATGTGTTCAAGATGTTCAAGTGGCAGGTATTCCTGATGAAAAATACGGAGAAATCGTAGGTGCCTTCATAATTAAGGAAGATGGATTCGACGATGTTACTGAAGCAGACATAAGAGATTTCTGTATCGGAAGCATTGCTAGATATAAGGTTCCTAAATATGTTTTCTTTGTTGATGAATTCCCACTTACCACAAGTGGTAAGATTCAAAAATACAAATTAGGAGAAATCGGTTTAGGCCTTCTTGATGAAAGAAGAGCAAGAGGAGAATTATAATTCTTCTCATATTTTTCTTTTTTTTAATAATATTTTTAATTTTTAAGCCAATACAATACTTTTTTTATAAAACTCTCAAAAACTATTATTTTGAATAAACTTTTTTCTAATTAAATCAAAGGCATTAAAAAAAACTTTTTAAATAAAATAATGCTCTAATTTTAAAAAAAAAGATTTTATATAATAAAAATAAACAAAAAAAATATAAAATAAAAGTTAAATTTAAAAAATAAAAAAAAGTTAAAAAATAAATTCAAAATTTGTTGAATTGATTCCATATTTAATAGATATATTATCCAATTCATCCTTAATTGAACTTAAGGAATCCAAATCAACATTATTAGAATTTATCCTTATTTTAGATGTTAAAACATTATCTATACCATCAATAGACCAAATATGAAACTCTTCAAGGGATTCTATTCCATCAACACTTAATAAATCTTCTTTTAATGAATTCACATCAATATCTAAAGGACTTGATTGGAGAAGTATCTTAGCGCTTGCTATAAATGTTTTAGCCAAATTATAAATAACCCAAATGCTAACTAGTATTGAGGCTATAGGGTCAAGAATTGGAATATTGACAAATAAAAGAACAACACTGATAATCAAAAGTGCAATCCATTCAAATACATCACCAAACATATGAATTGAAATTGCCTTTTCATTAAATGTCTTTCCCCTATGAAGCTTGATTAAAGATCCTCCTTTAAAAATGATCCCCAAAATGGCTATTAAAACCATACCTGTCGCATCAGGACTTTCTGCAATGAAAAGTCTTGTAAAAGCTTCATAAGCCACATTAAGAGAAGCTAGTATGACTATTGTTGAATTAAATAAAGCACCGAATATTGAGAACCTTTGATATCCATAAGTGAAATTATCATTAGACTCTTTTCCAGAAAATCTTTCAAGAGCCCAAGCAATAACTATAGAAAAAGTGTCACTTAAGTCATGCAATGCATCTGAAAGGATAGCGACACTATTAGTAAGTATTCCTCCAGTTATAACTACAATATTAAACAAAAGATTTAAAACAAGAGCGAATGAAAGGTTTTGGCTAGCTTGCTTATGAATATCCTGATTTATATTATGATCATGAAAGTTTCCATTATGAATATGACCTTTGTGATAAAGAAAGTCTTGATTAGCTGCTTCTTTCTTATTATTCAATTCCTTTGATTTATCTTTGCTCACATTATCCTCCATTAAATAAATCTAAATTTTAATCACATATCAATTTATCAACAATCTAATAATTATTATATTGATTAAGTATTATAAAGATTATCAAAAAGATAATATATGTCTTTATAAATATATCTTAATAAAAAAATTAGATTAGTGATACTATGGACAGATATGAAAAAGGTAAAGAATGCTTAGAGGATATTCAAAAAATTCCTGTTGAAGAAATATTTAAAGATTTGGAGGATATCGCTCCAGATTTATCCAGATTCGTTATAGAATTCCCATATTCAGAAATTTATACAAGAGACGCAGTAGATTTAAAAACACGTGAATTATGCACTGTTGCAGCATTGACTGCAATTGGAACAATACCTCAACTTAAAGATCATATCAATGCTGCAATCAATGTTGGAAACAGTCCTAATGAAATTATTGAAATCATCATGCAAATGAGTGCTTATGCAGGTTTTCCTAAAGCCATCAATGGAGTGATGGCTGCAAAAGAAGTATTTGTAGAAAAAGGTTTATTAGAAAATGAACAAAAAGAATAAATTTCTAAAAAAATATAAAGATATAAAGAAAAATATCTCTAAAAAAATATAATATGATATTAGAAAATAAATATTGGAGATTAAAGATGAAAACAATTGTAATCAATGCAAGCCCTAGAAAAAACTGGAATACTGGAAAAATTATGAAATCTGCAGCAAAAGGTGCAGAATCTGTTGGTGCAGAAGTGGAATATTTTAATTTATATGAAATTGACTTTAAAGGTTGCATGAGCTGTTTAGCCTGTAAAAGAGCAAATAAGGAAAAAGGAATATGCTATTATAAGGACGATTTAACTCCAATAATTGATAAAATCCTTGAAGCAGACACATTACTTCTTGGTGCTCCAAACTACTTAGGAGATGTTGCCAGTGGATTTAGGGCATTGTATGAAAGATTAATCTTCTGTGTCTTATCCTACGATGGTGGTCCAAGCTATTATAAAGGAAAATTAAATATAGGCTTGTTTTATACAATGAATGCTCCTAAAGAATATTACGATAACTTTAATAAGCCAACATTTGATAATTATAAGAACACATTTTCAAACTTCTTTAATGGAAAAGTCATAGATTATCCTGTTTTTAATACATTACAAGTTAATGACTATTCAAAATTCAATATAGCAATGTTTGATGAGGAAAATAAAAAAGAATCTAGAGAAAAACAATTCCCAATCGACTTAGAGGAAGCTTTTAAAATTGGGGCAGAATTAAGTAAAGGAGAATAATTATTATTCCCTTATCTTAATAATTATAAAAATTGAAACATCAATCTCTTAAGCCAAAAATTTAAAAATAGAAATATCATTCTATTAAGCAAAAAATCTAAAAATAGAAACATCATTCTCTCTTAAAAGGTCCGAACTGTTCTAGTTTTTTACTGGCGATTAAAGATGCAAAATTGCCAGACTCTTCCAAATCATGTCCATTCATCATGCTAGATATGAATGCAGCCATATAAGTATCACCACATCCAGTCGCATCCACTATATTATCACATTTAACTGTATTTATCTTAATGATTTCATCATTAGACTTAAGAATTCTTGAGCCTTTACTTCCATTTGTAATAACCAAATTAGGTCCAATAGATTCAAATAAGCTTGTGCCTTTAATTATACTTGCTTCACTTTCATCTAAAAATACAACATCACTTATTTCATTAATCTTATTTATAATGTTTGAGGTTCTCAATTCCATGGATCCATTTTCATCAATAAATCTTAAGAATCCCTGAAGTGAAATGTAAATTGGACAATTGAATGAACCGAGATAATCTAAAGTTTCTACAGTAAAATCATTACTGTTCAATGGATTTAAAACAAAGCCATTTATTCTAAAATCATCATCCAACTTATCATCCAAATCATTAAAAATAGTTTTTAAGTCATTAGCTGTAATTGGAATGTCTGCAAAATTAGTGGATTGATTCCTAATGTCAAGATTATCTTTATTTGGATATTCATTAATAAAATAATGGGTCTCTTCCTTTGGAATTACCTTGACTTTAGACTTATCTGGAAAACTCTCTGCAAGATTCTCCTTTGAACAATTTACAATAGCTAAATAGTCATTATAAAACTCATCATAAACAAAGCTTTGAAAAAAGCTTGCTCCACCTACTTTAGAGCTTTTTTCACCTTCAATAATGATTAGATCCTCACAAACAGGACCTATTAAAACCAGTGTCATAAAAATCACTTATAATAAATAAAAAATAATCAACAAATAATTAAAAAAATAATTAACCGCAATTAAAAAAAATTATTTTATTTAATAATCATCAAAAAAAATAAAAAAATAAAAAAATAAAAAAATAATAAATAAATAATTAGAATTTATTTAACAAATCATAAAGTTCAGGAATTACTTGCTCAAACTTGACTCCATAAGTATGCTCAGGATCAACAATAGTCTTTTCAATAGCCTTTTTAGTAAATTCACCAGCTATTTTTGCAGCTGCCGCTGCAGATTTGCCGCTCATAATGGAACCTACAAAAATTGAAGAGAAAACATCCCCTGTTCCATGAGAAACATAATCTATTTTTTTATTATAAACAAATTCACCGGAAGATTCCTTCTTATCTAAAACTACCATTCCTAACTGATTATCCTTATGAGTATCTCCTTTTAAGACTACATGCCTTTTAGTAAATTCAGAGAGCTCATTAGCCATTTCTAAGATTTCATCCTTTGTAAATTCCCGCTTCCAAGGTTTATGCAATAAGTAGCAAGCTTCAGTTGTGTTAGGAAGAATATAATCCCCTAATTTACAAAGCTCACCCATCTTATCTGCAAATTCCTGGTCAAAGCCATTGTAAAACTCACCAAGGTCAGCCATAGCAGGGTCTACAAATACAAGTCCCCCTGGCTTTAATCTGGAATCTATAATGTCCTTAATATAATCCAATTGTTTAATTGAACCTATAAAACCAGTATATATAGCATCAAAGAAAATTCCTTCCTTTTCCCAATGCTTTCTAATGTCTGGTAAATCATCAGTTAAATCTCTAACTGTATATTCAGAAAATCCGGAAGTGTGTGTAGATAAAACCGCTGATGGGAGAACAGCAGTTTCTATACCAAAGGCAGATATAAGTGGAAGTGCAACAGTTATTGAGCACTGCCCATAACATGATATGTCTTGGATAGTTAAAATCTTTATGTTTTCATTCATTTTATTCACCTAATTCTTTATTATATTAAATTTATAATATTTATTTATGTTCTTATTAATATATTTTACCTTTAAATTAGTTTTTTAAGGAAATAAGTAATTAAATTAAGTAAAGAGTTAAAAAAGGAAAGTTCTGCATAATAAATAATAAATAAATAAATAAATAAAAAAAGAAAAAAAGAATAATTAAATTAAAATAAAATAAATAAAAATTTGATCAAACTTTTTTTAAAAGTTTGCTAGAACAATGGGTCTTTTACCATACCAATCCGGAATGAATTTA
>ONYG01000212.1 GCA_900321995.1 uncultured Methanobrevibacter sp.
ACATGGAGCTGCAAAAGCAAGATTAGAAGCTGTTGGTATTTTTGATGGTCAAAAAAGAAGTTTAGTAAAACCTGTAGATACTAAAGTTGAAGTACCTATTCTCGATAAAAGAATTGGTCAAATTTTAGCTGTTATGGGTGACCAAGTTCAAATTATGGACTTAGAAAGCTATGAAACCTTTGAATTACCTATACCTGCTGAATTCGATGAAGAAATTAGAGGTGCTGTAGGTACTGATTTAGGTGTAGAATATATTATAGCTTTAGGTAATATGAAAATCATGAGAACTAAAAAAGTATAAACTTTTAGTTCTTTTACCTTTTTTATGGATTTTAGTAAAAATCCTTTCAATCTTTTTTCAAATCAAATCAATTCAAATCAAATCAAATCATAAAACTTTTTTTTATTTTTCATTTTTTTATTTTAATTAATTACTTGATTAATTGTGGACTTAATTTTACCTGAAAATAATTAATCAAATAATTAATTATTCTATTTATTTATTATTTAATATTCAATTATTATTAGATTATTTCAATATTTCAATTTTAAATACTTATTTATTGTGATACAATGCTTTTTAATACTTATGAACCTGGAAAATTTGCTTTTTCACAAGAGTCAATAGACTTGTATGATTCAAATAAAACAGTTGATGATTTAAATAAGGGATCTGTTGATGAATTTAGAAAGTCTAAAAAATGGGGAATAATCGGAGTTCCTTTTGACAGCACTTGCTCATACCATCATGGTTCTAGATATGCCCCTACTCTCATAAGAGAGGCTTCTTTTGGTTTTGAACAGTATAACTGTGAATTCGATAGGCTTTTAGATGGTGAGTTTTACGATTGCGGCGATTTGAATGTTGTTCATGGAAATTGTATGAAAACTTGTGAAATTCTTGACGATTCTGTTAAAGAGCTTATTGGATCAAATATTAAACCAATAATTATTGGTGGGGAACATAGCGTAAGTTTAGGTTCCATAAGTGCTTTAGCCAGTTTGGAAGACTCTAATGACTTAAGCGATATCACTGTTATCCATTTGGATGCTCACAGGGACATAATTGATGAGTATATTGGTGAAAAGTATTCTCATGCAAGCATTATGAAAAGAGTATATGATTTGAATCCTAAAGAGTTAATTCAAATAGGAATCAGGTCTTTTTCCATTGAAGAGAAGGAATTTGTTGAAAATAAAGAGAATATATCAAGTTTCTATGCAAAGAATATCAGAGACCATAATGACAATGGAAGCTTAAGTGAGCAGGTAAAAACCTTTGAAGACTTATTGTCTAAAATTGATTCAATCGAAGGAAAAGTCTATATTTCCATTGATATGGATGTGTTTGACCCTTCAATTGCACCTTCTGTCGGCAATCCTACACCTAATGGATTGTCTTATAGGGATCTTCAATCAATATTCGAATCATTAAGCTTTAATGAAAAGATAGACATTATTGGTTTTGATCTTGTTGAGCTTGCAAGTGACAGATTAGGCGATGTCACTGCAGTGCTTGCTGCTAAAATCATTTATGACTTTTTAACTCTTTTCTCTTAATTTTCACTATTTTTACCTTTTATTTGTTTATTTTTCACTTTTTATGGGTGTTATTTCTTTTTATTTGTTTATTTTTCATTTTTTATGGGTGTTATTTCTTTTTATTTGTTTATTTTTTATGTACTCTTCTTATTTTGTTGTTTTTATCTTATTTTTCTAAATTTTACAATTTTTAAATATCAACAAATAATATAAATATCACTTAAAACTATATTTATATTATAATATTTTAATTAGTCAGTAAGCATATTTGATAAATTCTTATTTGGCGAATTAATAATAATTATATTAAAAACTTTTAAAACTTTATTAAATTTATTTTAATGAATTAATTTGTATGAAAAATTTAAGGAGATTTTTAATGTTTAAAAGAGAAATAGAATTATCCGGTCATATCATTGATTCTCTAACTCTTCCTAAAACCATGGATATTATAATGGATAAGGGTGGAGACTTTGATATATTGGAATTTGATATAGGGAAACGTAAATCTGATATTAGTAAAGCTAAGATTATGGTTTCAGCTGAATCTCCAGATATTTTAAATTCTATACTTGATGAACTTAATTTTATCGGAGTTTCAATTTCTGAAATCGAAGAGGTTAATTTAGTGGCTTCTCCAAAAGATCAAGTGGCTCCTGAAGGTTTCTATTCAACAAGTCATCATGTAACTCACATTTATTATAAAGATGAATGGATTCTTGTAAATGATATTGAAATGGATTGTTTGATTGTCATTGATGAAGAAGCGAAAACTGCATCCTGCAAACCAATTGCAGATATTAAGAAAGGCGATTTGATTGTTGTTGGTCGTGAAGGAGTAAAAATCACCCCTCCACAAAGGGCAAGAGGTAAACAAGGTGTATTTGAGTTTATGAACAGTGAAGTTTCTTCTGAAAAGCCTATGATGAGCATAATCAATGATGTTGCATCTGAAATTAAGGATATTAAAGCAAAAGGCGGTAAAATAGCTCTTGTTGGAGGTCCTGCAATTGTTCACACTGGTTCAGCAGGCATTGTAGCTCAACTTATTAAAGAAGGTTTCATTGATGTTATTTTTGCTGGAAATGCTTTAGCTACTCACGATATTGAATGCGACCAATTCGGAACTTCCCTTGGTGTAAATGTAAAAACCGGTGAAGTTGTAGCTCATGGTCATACTCACCATATGAGGGCTATTAATAGAATTAATCGTTCTGGTTCAATTAGGGAAGCTGTTGAAGATGGCACATTAAAAAGCGGAATAATGTATGAATGTATTAAAAACGATGTTCCATTTGTATTGGCAGGTTCTATTCGTGATGACGGTCCATTGCCTGATGTAATCACTGATACAGTTGAATCACAAAAGCTTATGCGTAAATATGTTCAGGAAGTGGATATGGTAATAATGATTTCCACCATGTTACATTCTATTGCAACAGGTAACCTATTGCCTTCTAGAGTAAAAAGTATTTGTGTAGATATTAATCCATCTACAGTTACTAAGCTTTCAGATAGGGGCAGTGCACAAGTTGTAGGTATTGTGACTGACGTAGGAGCATTCTTGCCAGTTTTATATGGTGCTTTACAAGAATAAATATTATATTCTGGTTATTTTTTAATTTAAAATAATTTTAGAATATTATATTCTGGTTATTTTTTAATTTAAAATAATTTTAGAATATTATATTCTGGTTATTTTTTATTTTAAAATAATTTTAGAATATTTTTTTATTTTTTTTTATTTTAATTATTTTTTTATTTTTTTAATTTTTTATTTAAATTTTTTTTAATTTTTAATTTTAATTTTTTATGGATTATAACTATTTAGGAGTTTCAATATGGATGAAAAAATAATTGATTATGAAGGTAATCAAATAGTGATAAGTGCTGAAGGTGATGCAGATATTGAGATTGGAGATATCATTATCAAAGATGCTGAAGAGCCTGAAGGTGACTTGGTTATAACTGCAAGAATTTTGGAAATGGACTTAAGGGAAGTTTATCCTGCAGAAATTGTTATAGAAAATGGTCTTTTTAAAGAGGTTATTCCTATAATTACTGATGATGAGGATAGTCTGGATATGGACTTTGATGGAGTTCTTATTCCAGGTTTTATTGATTCACATATTCATATTGAAAGTTCTAAGCTTACTCCATCCAACTTTGCAAAAGCTGCATTGGCTCATGGAACAACATCTGTTGTAGCTGATCCTCATGAGATTGCCAATGTTTTAGGAATTGAAGGAATAAATTTCATGATTGAAGACGGTAAGGATGCACCATTTGATTTCTATTATGCTGCTCCATCTTGTGTGCCTGCCACTCCATTTGAAAGTTCTGGAGCCATTTTGGATAGTGAAGACATTGCAGAGTTATTGAGCCGTGAAGAAGTGGTTGCTCTTGGTGAAATGATGAATTTCCCAGGTGTTTTAGCAGAAGATGAAGAGGTTATTAAAAAATTAAAGGCTGCTAATGATTTATCCAAACCTATTGATGGACATGCTCCACTCCTAAGTGAAGAAGATTTGAAAAAATATGTCTCTTGGAATATATCAACTGACCATGAATGCAGTAATTTTGAAGAAGCTGTTGAAAAGAAGAACTTAGGCATGAAAATAATGGTACGTGAAGGTTCATCTGCTAAGGATATGGATTGTCTATTTAATTTAGATGATAGGTTAAACTATATCATTGAAGAGGAAATGAAAGGAAGATATATGGGTGAAAATACAGATGATGCTTTATCCATACCTCCTTTTGACTTTTTGGTTTGTGATGATATTGATGCAAGGGACTTGTCTAAAGGCCATTTAAACACTTTGGTTAAAAAGGCCATTTCTATGGGTATCAATCCTAAGGAAGCAATCCGATTAGTTACCATTAACCCTGCTGAGCATTATGGATTGAACTGCGGTGCAATTGAAGATGGAAAAATAGCTAACTTCATGCTTGTTGATGATTTGAAGAATCTAAACATTTCTAAGGTTTGGGTTCATGGAGAGCTTGTTGTTGATAATGGTGAGGTCTTATACGGAGGTAAGAAACCTGAAATCATCAATAACTTTGACCTTGATGAAGTCAAGGCTGAAGACTTCGATCCAATAATGGAAATGGATTATGTCAATTCATTAATGGATGAGACCACTAATGTCTTTGTTATGGAAGCATATGATGGTGAATTGCTCACTGGAAAACTGGAAAAAACTTTATTGGTAAGGAATAAGGTAATTCAACCAGACATAAAGAATGACATTATTAAGATTGCTGTTGTGAATAGATATGGTGGAAATAACATCACTAATGGTTTTATTAAAGGATTTAACATTAAAAAAGGAGCTATTGCAACAACAGTTTCACATGATTCTCATAATATTGTAACTATTGGTGCAAATTCAGAGGATATGGCAAATGCGGTTAATTTAATTAGGCAACACAAAGGAGGACTTGCAGTTGTATGTGCTGAAGATGGCATTGAAGAAATATTAGACCTTCCAATTGCAGGTTTAATGTCTGATAAGGATGCTGATTATGTTGCATCTAAATTAGTCAAGCTATTTAATTTAACTAGAGATTTAGGCTGTACATTAAGCTCTCCATTTATGACATTGTCATTTATGGCATTGCTTGTTATTCCTAATTATAAAATCAGTGATTTAGGTTTATTTGATGTTGAAAAATTTGAATTCATTGATTTGGTAAGGCAATACTTAAACTAAGCCTTTATTATTTTTAATAGAATCTTTCTTATTCTATTTTTTCTATTTTTATTCTTTTTTTATTTATTGATTTGGATGGTTTGATCTTTTTTATCTTTTTTATTCTTTTTTTTATTTATTGATTTGGATGGTTTGATCTTTTTTATCTTTTTTATTCTTTTTTATTCTTTTTTTTTATTTTATATTCACTTTTTAATGATTAAAGAAAAAAGTTTTTTTTTAATTAAATGTCAAAGCCTTGATGCTTTAATTTGTCCTTAACTATTTCAATAGCTTTTCTTTCGTCTTTGCTTCCTACTTTTTTGATAATTCTCTCAGATTCTTTAATTCTCTCTAAGAAAAATGTCTGCTTTTCTTTATCAACAATATTTATTCTGGAATAGTGGACAAGACTTTCCATAAGTGCGTGTATTCCCCTATTCATTGGCTTTACACAAGGGTTATTTATTTTTAGATTAACTACATCTGCTTTAATTATGTTTATTTCGCTGGATTTTATAGGGTCATTTTTTGTTGTTCCATTCTTTATGCTTTGAACTTTGCAGATAAGGTAAGCATCAACGTCTTTTATATAAGTTAATTTGCTGTTATCATAATCCATTTCATTTAAGTATTCATCAGGGATTGTATCGGTTGTTGCAAATGAAAACATGATTGGATCGTTTGTAATGTTGACTATAAACTCTTTTTTATCCTTAATGTTTTTTATGGTGTTTCCGCCTTCAAATATTTTAAGCTGAATTTTGTCTTCACTCATTACTCTAATTCCAAATGGGGCTGCATTGCTTTTGCCTTCCTTATTGATTGTGGTTAAAATGGCTTCGTATTGCTGCCCTATATTCATTGATAGTTCAGTTAAGTCAATTTTCATTATAATCCCTTAAACCCTTGATTATTTTTAGCATAACTCTTTCAAACTTTTAAAATGCTTTTTTAATTTTTCTTTTTTATATTGTTTTTTAAAGTTTTTTTTAATTTAAATCAAATTTTTTAACAATATGTTTAAATTATTAAACAATATATTTATATTAAAAATAATAAAAATAATAGTAATAAATTTAATAAGGATGATTATTAATTCCTTATCTTTTTGTTTAAGTATATCTAAACAAATTTAATTGTAAATTATTAATTATAGATTAAACTTATATCTATTTAATAATTTGTATGCTTATTAATATATCATTTAAAAATTATATTTTCTATTGATTGAACATCATAAAAACTAAGAGGGTGAATTTATGAGATATAAAATGTATGATGAAATGATGGAACAACCTGATGCTCTTAGAAGAACATTTGCTAGCGAAAGTGAGAATATGGCAAAAATTTCTAAGATCGTTGAGTCTGTTGATACTATTTACTTAATCGGTTGCGGAAGTTCCATTTCAACTTGCTATTCAATTAGGGACGCTTTGGCATCAGTCAGTGATTTAAGGATAGAAGTTTTCACAGGATATGAATTTGTATACAATAAAAAGTTAAATGATGGTGAAAACTCTTTATTTATTGCCACTTCCCAATCTGGTGAGACTGCTGACACATTAAGCGCTTTAAGAAGAGCAAATGAATTCAATATTGATACAGTTTCCATATCTAATGAGCCTGAGAGCTCAATGATTAAAGAAGCAAAATATCCAATCATTACTCTTGGAAATACTGAAACTGCAATATTAGGTACTAAAACTTATATTACTCAATTAGCTTGCCTTTATCAAATTTTATTCGCCGCTTCTGGATATGAAAAGGCTGATGAAATTTTAACTCAATTGGCTGACATGCCGGATTTAATTGAGGAACTTTTAAAAACTACTGAAGAGGACAATAAAAAATTAGCTGAAGAATTGAAGGATGAACCGGGTTTCTATTGTTTAGGCAGTGGAGTTAACTATGGTCTTGCATATAAATTGGCTATGACTATGTTGATGGAGGGAGCTATTAAGCATGCTTGTCCACTTTATTCAGCAGAATACAGACATGGTCTTATTGAAAGGGCTGAAAAGGATGTTCCTTTAATATTTTTAGATGCTAATATGGAAAGTGATGAACTAACTAAAAAGGCTATTAGAAATTCAAGGGATGAATTGAAAGCAAATGTGATTATTTATGATCTTAAGGATTATGCTGATATTAATCCATTGCTTGCACCATTTGCACTTGTAATACCTTTAGAATGGTTTGTTTACTATTTAGCACACTTCAATGGTGAAGAT
>ONYG01000202.1 GCA_900321995.1 uncultured Methanobrevibacter sp.
GAAAGATAAAGAAAAAAATATGTGTGGAAAAATTATTTGCACTTTTGAAAATAATTTAGACGAAGTTAGAAAAAAATCTTCTGAAAGAGAAGCTAGTATTAGAAATGATTTAACAAACATGCATGATGAACTTGTAAAAAAAGATACTGAAATAAAAAAAGACATAGGTACTTTACAAGACGGTATTTTATCTATTTAGGGAAAACAATTTAGAGAATTATGTGAAAATCTTTTAGAACAAGATTATATTACAGTAGAAGAATATGAAGATTTTGAAACTGAATATGCTGTTTATAAAGGTTTGGGTGGAAATCATAAAGGAGACGCTTTGCACGAAAGAGTTGTTGCAAAATACGATAGACAAAAAAATAAATCAGAATAAAAAAAAGGGCGATAGTCTTAATTGACTATCGCCCTTTTTTTTTATTCTCCCCAATTATTAATATTCTAATAAAGAAATTCCCAAGTCAAATTTTGCCTATCCTTATAATTAATTTCAATTAAAGGAATATTATTCTATTTACAATACTCTTTTTTTAATAAATCATATTTTTTTCTTTTTTCAAAGGTTTCTAAAGTATCATTTTTAAATGGGGTAAAATGCTATTCTCCCTAAAATTCAATTAACTATTTTAATTGATTATTTTTATCAAAAATAGCAAAATCAAATCTTAATCTTGTTCCTTTATTACCTAATAAATCAGGAAAAGTATATTGTTGTTTAAAAATAATATCGTGTTCTTTTAATATTAAAGCAATGCGTTCTTCAGCATAAGAATTTAAACATCCACAAGATTTAGTATTTCCAGAGGTTAATGAAGTAGTTTCTACCTCACAGTTATTGCCGCAATCACATTGACATAACCAAATTCCCCTATGACTTTTTGAAATGCCTATTCGTTTTTTAGCAATTAAATGTCCAAAACGCTAATTAGTTAAATCTATTAAATTTCTTTGAGTAGTTTTTTCTCTTAATAAACAACCACAAGATTTAGTTTTTCCCTATCTTAGATCCTAACCTCTTACAGATACAATATTACCACAATCACATTTACATACCCAATATGCTTTATGATTAATATTTTTTTCAAAATCTCTTTTAATTACTAATAATTTATTAAAACGTTGATTTGTTATGTCAATTACTTTTCCCATGATTATTTATTCGCCCCACTCTAAAACAGGTTTATTTGTTTTTAAATAATGTGAACCAATACAAATAGCGTCAGCGATATCCTATACGACTTTAATTCCATAATTTTCTGCTACCCATGCCTAAGCCGCACGCTTCTACTCAGGACGGGTTTTACCTTTAATTCCTAAAGTAGATTTCCATGTACCAGCTAATACAGCTTCTACTGGAATATCTAATTCCACACAAAGCTCAAATAAAACTCCAAAAACCTCCGCTAGGGTTTTAAAAGTTTGTACATTATTAACCTTATGCCCATCCATATAAATATCTTCAAGAATTACTTTGTCTATTTTTAATTTATTAATCATATCTTTGGTTAAACTACGTATTTTAAAAAGTCGTTCTCCTAAATCATGTTCATTACTTAAATCTATTTTTCCAAATTCAATTAATTCATTTCCATCAAACATTGACCAACCTGTGATTCTACTAGACTAATCTAATGCCAAAATTTTCATTTATCAGTTGAACCAAAACCGCCAGTGCGTTTAGTTATAATTTTAGGATTTTCATAATCATTTTCAGTTAAATTATAATTTAAGAAAACGCCTTGACCGATTTTATCTCCTTTATGAAGTATAATATCTTCTGGAAATAAATTAATAATTTGGAAATAAATATGTCCTTCATTGTCAGGATTGTTATAATAATCAGCATCAATAATTCCTACTCCATTAGCAAGAATTAACCAATTTTTTAATGGACAAGAACTACGAATAGATAATTGTAAATATTGATTTTGAGGAATAGGAATATAAGCTTTTACTCCAGTAGGAACTAACGTTGGCTTAAGATTAAATTTTTTAGTAATGTCACTGATATCATTTAAAGAAAAAAGTGGATTATCTACGCTTGAAATATGGCTATAAACAATTTTATCTTCTAAAATTTCTAAAATATGATTATAACTGGGTACTATAGTATCTTCAGCGACTACAAAATCATATCCCGCACTACCTTCAGTAGCTCTATGAGGAATTAAAGATTCATCTGTATATTTAGAAATTAATTCAAATCTTGGACAATCCATTAAAAAGTCACCTCATATTTTACATCAATAGATCTATCAGGTTCTTTTTCATTATTAAAAACCTTTTTAGCTTTTACAACCTGATATTCATCTACGATTTCGCCTTTTACTTTAATATATTTAGTGGTATAGCTAAAAGCAGTAAGCTCAAAGGTTGGATCTGCTAATAATTCTTGATGTAAATCTTCAACTTCTTTTACTGTTGCTACTCTATAAGTAGTAACGTCATTAATTAAATATTTTACCATTAATATAAATCCTCATTTCTCTATTATTTGAATATTTTGTCATTAATGAATTTAAAAGGTGTGATCCAAATTCCTTTAAATATGACTCATAACCTCTTAAATCTACACTCTAAATATCTTCATTCTAATTCATTAAATAAGTTAATTCTTCAGGAATTAAATCTACTGGTTTAGAAGATTGTGATAAAACTTTTCCACTATCTTCTACTAAATAAATACTTTGATCTCCATCAAATAAATTAAAATCTACTATTAAGTGTTTAGCCATAAGTTACAACTCCTTCGTCATATGGGAATAACATGAAAGCATGAGC
>ONYG01000093.1 GCA_900321995.1 uncultured Methanobrevibacter sp.
CACCTGGTCTCGTTTCGATCCCAGAAGTTAAGTCTTTTCGCGTTTTGTTTGTGTACTATGGGTTTCGGTCTATGGGAATTTCATTTAGCTGCTAGCCTTTTTTTATCAAACAATATTTAGTTTTATTCTATACGAACTTTTTTAAATATTATATTTTTATAAATTATTTTTTCTTATTTTCATTTGCTTGTTTTTTCTTATTTTATTATTTGCGACTTTTTTTTAATATTTTATTTATTACTTATTTTTTCTTATTTTTATTAGTTTTTTTTTTCTATTTTTTTTAGTTCATTTTTTCTTATTTTATTATTTGCGAACTTTTTTTAAATATTATATTTTAATAACTTTTTTTTTTATTTTTATTTTGGTCACGATTTTTCTTAGATTTTTAATTCTACTTTTTTTATATTATTTATTATTTTTTCATTTTTTTTATTCTATATGATACGCCACATTATATTTGCTTATTACTTTTATTATAATTTCAATAATCATTAATTTTAATTAAAGAACTTATAAATTATATCAATGTTGTCATAATTTAGCATAATTTAATTAATTGTCTAATCAATTTACTTCGAGTATATTGGATGTGATTTTTTCATAATTTCTATTTAAAATGAGTGGGTTTAATTTGTTGTATTTTTTTAAATCTATAACTAATTTTTTATTAAATAGAAATTATTTGCTAAGTAAATTTGATTGTTATATTCTTCTTTAAAAAATAGTAAGTTTTTTTTAGATTAGGTGGAAATCTTCAATATTTCTAAGTAAAAAGAGCTAAATTTTTTAAAGTATTATTAATTGGGAAAATTAGTAATACTTATCCTATGAAAGTTATGATAAATTTTAAGATTTAAAAAAAATAGTTTATTAATTATTAATATTACATGTCAATATTAATTTTTATTCATCAAATTCAAGAACTTCTCTTTCGCTTCATCAAGGGTTAATGGATAATCGTTTTCCATATTGATGCCGTCTCTTTCAAGTTCTTGGAAAAGTTTTGTAACTATTGGAACTTCCAGATTTGCTTTTTCAAGGATTTCTGGTTGTGAAAATATATCTTTTGGGCTACCTTCAGCAATCAATAATCCATCTACTAATACAAATACTTTACTTGCATAATCTGGTACCAAATCCACTTCATGAGTTGAAATAATGATTGTGATTCCTTCTGCATTAAGTTCCTTCAATAATACAGTTAATTCTGTTACACCTTGTGGATCAAGACCTGCAGTAGGTTCATCCAATACCATTATCTTAGGTTTCATTGCAAGAATACCTGCAATAGCAACTCTTTTCTTCTGACCTCCACTTAAATGGTGAGATGCTTTTTTCTCAAAACCGCTCATTCCTACACGAGCTAAACTATCAGTTACCCTTTTTTGAACTTCTTCCATTGGCAATCCTAAGTTTAATGGGCCAAATGCTACATCCTCTTCAACAGTAGGTGCAAATATTTGGTCATCTGGGTTTTGGAATACAATACCTACTTTTTGTCTGAATTTAAGCAATGATTTCTTGTCGTATTTTAGCTCCTCTCCTTCAATAAACACTTGACCTTCATCAGGTTCGTAAATACCATTTAAATGAAGGAACAAAGTAGATTTTCCAGCACCATTTTTACCTAAAAGAGCAACCATTTCACCTTCTTCAACTTTTAAGCTGACTCCTTTAAGTGCCTGATAATCTTTATTATAAGAATATTTTATATTTTTTACTTCTAACATTTTATTCCTCCTTTTTTGGTGGTACATAAACTGGAAGCTCTCCAGTATAACCTCTTGAATCTAAACTATGTTGCAATGTTTCACTTTTATCTAAAGACCTTAAGAATATACTGCTAATAAGATCCGCTAAGCATTTCATTGAATTCATATATGAATTGTATCCCATTCTTGTTTTTTGGGCTTTCTGCATTGTGTCTATTTCATTTAGGAATATGAATATTGTATTATACATTAAAAGTCCTATTTCAATAACAATTTTAGGGACTTTCATTGTGTCTAAGCAATGGAAGATTTTTGCAATTGGTGTTGTCAATGCAAGAAAACCTAATGAAGGCAAACATCCCATCACTCTAAAGAATGTATATATACCATAATGCCATGAATCTGTTGTCACTACAATTCCAAATATTCCTGTTTCATATATTACATCTCCTTTTCCAAAGAATAATATTAAAAATATACATGTTATAACAAGAAATGCCATTGGAATTGTTAAAAACTTTAAGTATGATCTATAATCGATTTTTGCTATAGCAAGTATAACGATAGACATTACTATAAATATAAATATATCAAAATAAAGGTTATCTAGTGCTAAAGTCAGAATTAGCGGGAATAGAGTTAAAAACAATTTAAAGTAGGGATTTGTTTCAGTTAATTCATTATTGTGTGCTATATAATCCATGTCAAATTTCATAAAATCACTAGATATTTATTGTATATAAATTAAAAAAAGAAAAAATCGATAAAGAAGAATTATTCTTCTTTACCTTGTCCTCTCCAATAACCGAAGAAGTAACCTATAATGATTGCTCCTATAGCTGCTTGAAGAGCGAATAATAAACTTTCTATTTCACCACTAGGTGGTTCC
>ONYG01000092.1 GCA_900321995.1 uncultured Methanobrevibacter sp.
AAAAAAAAAAAGAAAAAGTAAACAACCCATATCCAAATCAAATTAAAAAAAAAAAGAAAAAGTAAACAACCCATATCCAAATCAAATTAAAAAAAAAAAGAAAAAACTAAACCATAAAATCCAAGTTAATTCCACAATAATGGCAGAACTTGTCATGACTATCTATAGGCATCTTGCAATATGGGCAAGTCTCACTATGAGACTCAGTATATGGAGCGTGCTTACTTTGAGATAAGTAATTCAACCTTATAAGCAATGCCTTATTAGACACCAATCCTTCATTATATTCTTGAGTAATCTGGTCTTTAATCTTTAGTGCCTTAACATGACTTAAATGAGCAACATCCACCATAGATTCCATATAATCTGAAAGGCCTTCATCTTCACCAACAATCTCTCCAAGACTGTAAGACTTCAATGGAAGCTTCTCTTCAAGATCTGATACAATATTCTTTATTTCATCTCCTTTTTCTATAAAGAAATCATTGATTTCCTTAAAATACTTCTCATCAATTCCATAACGATGTTCCAAACAGTTATAATGAATTATATCATAATTCAATGGAGTGTTATAAACGATATGACAATCATCATAATCCATTATGTGTATGCTGCTTGAAATGTTCATATCATAGAAATGTGTAGAGACTTCCTCAACCAAATCCTTTCCCTTATTTGATATGACTTGATTAGGAGGAATGATAAACTCAATTGCACTGGCAACTATATTATCGCTTATCTTCTCGGCAAATCCATATTTAATCAGCATCTCTACAATCAGATGTGTTGGCTCGATTATGCTCGGTTTTGAGTTTTCAGACATTGTCCTTTCAAGTTCTTCTAAAAATATGCCCTTGCCACGAAATTCAGGAAGGATATAAATATTGTTTAATGCATAAGTTATAAATTCACGTGAAAAATCATAAGTTACAAAGCCAACAACCTTCTTATCCCAAAGCAGTTCCTTAAACAAGCTGCAATCATAAGACTTCAATAGGAAATTCTCTTCCCTCATGGAATCATAGATATATGAATATTCCTCTTCAAGAATATTTGCTATATCTAAAGTCTTTCGGCTTAAATAGACCTTTTGAGTATTGTCTTCCCTAATTAAGTAATTATGTTCAGTCATTTAATTCCCCACAATTAAAGATTGAATGTAAATATACGTCTTTTATAAAATCTTTAAATATACTTTAAATAAACTTATATTTAAATTATTCTATCAAAAATTTAGTTTTAACTAAAAATAGCATTTTTATTTAGTTAAAACTAAAAATAACAATAAAATTTAGTTTAAACTAAAAATAAGACATAAATTAGATTTATATAATTAATGATAATTATCAAAAAAATATGAGAATTATAACTTCAAAAGGAATAAATTTTAAAAATAGATAGAAATAAGAAAAAAACTCACAAAAGAAAAAAATTTAAAAATAGATAATTAAGAGTTTATTCATCATAAAATTTCATTAATTCAGTTGATTCTTCAGTTGATTCAAACTCATCTATGAATGCCCTTAAATCTTTAAAGAATTTTTGTTTTCTTATATTAATGTCTTTTATACTAGAATAATCCTTTTTTAGGATTATATTCATCAAGATATCCTCTGTCTCAAGATTGATATTTGGACAATTAGAATAATCATTTAAATCATTTAAACCATCTAAATGGTCTACACCAAAATCATATGACTCTAAAGAATCATCTTTATTTCCTAAAAGGTTATCAAAATCATCAAAGGAAATATCCTCATCATCAAAAATAGGTTTGCTATTTTCTAGCTCTTTAGCAAATTCCTTAAATTCCTTCTTAAAATCAATATATTCCTTTTTTGACATTTTATTTACCTAAAATTAAATGATTTTTAATACCAAAATAATTTACGAAAATATACTAAATAATAACAAATAATTAATATAAAAAAGTAAAAAAAAAGAATAAAGAAAATTAAATTATCTTCCTAATTCTTGATGGGCTTTTGCCAAGTGGCCTGCTGCTAAAGCTCCGACTAAAGATAATTCACCTGCTAAAACAGTTGAAACAACAATCTCAGCAAACTTATTAACCTTTCCAGATCCTAAGCAATCCAATATCTTTAATCCTTCACCAGCAGTTTCAAGTCTTGTTCCACCACCAATGGTTGCAATAGGCAAATCAGGCAAGCTTACAGCAAAGTACAAATCACCATCTCTATCTTCAGCAGTTGTGATTCCAAGGGAACCTTCCACAACATGAGCCTCATCTTGACCGGTAGCAAGGAAAATAGCCCCAATCATATTTGCAAAATGGGCATTGTAAGCCATGCTTCCTGCTGCAGCAGAGCCTATAAGGTTTTTAGCAACATTAACTTCCTCAATAGCCTTTGCAGTAGTCTTAAGCTTAGATTTTACTATATCTTCTGGAATCAATATGTCTGCAACAACAGTCTTTCCTCTGCCTTCTACAATATTGATTGCTGCAGGCTTCTTGTCAACACAAAGATTTCCACTTAATGCAATTGCATGAACTCCTAGGTCATCATATAACTTAGCTAAAACCTTTTCTGTCGCAATGGTAACCATATTCATTCCCATACTGTCTCCAGTGGAATAGACAAAACGTGGGTAAACATAATTTCCCACAATGATTATAGGATCTATCTTAATCAATTTTCCATGACTTGTAGTTGATTCTGCAATTTCTTTTAGCTCATTAAAGTTTGCCTCAAACCATTCCTTTACCTTAACGGCTTCAATAACAGAATCTGTTTTAATTACAGGAGCCCTTGTCATCTTATCTCCAATGACTCTTGCATTAGCTCCGCCAGCTGCAGTGATTGCAGAACATCCTCTGTTGATAGATGCAACAAGTGCCCCTTCAGAGGTGGCTAAAGGAACAAAGAATTCATCATTTGCATTATCACCATTGATTTTAAGTGGGCCTGCCACTCCAATAGGTATTTGAACAGTTCCTATA
>ONYG01000085.1 GCA_900321995.1 uncultured Methanobrevibacter sp.
AGTAACCAATAACCATATAAATGCTATCTCTAATATATAAAGTATTTATTTTAATTCTGCAAATATATATAAATATAAGCTTAATCTATTGGCTTTCAAATTATGCCCTAAAATCTAAGCTACATTAACTAATATTTGCTTTTAAAGAAAATTTTAGGTACTGTAGCAAAGGACTATCCACTAAAACAAGGATTGTGACTTACCATCATTGCCCATGAAAGGGTCTTTCCATACTATTGCAAGGAATGTCCACTAAAATAAGGATTGCAACGCATAAGCCCACCTAAATTCGGTTACAGACTCTTGTGTAAAGAATATCCACTAAAACAAGGAAAAAACAATGAAAAAAAAAAAGTTATATTTAAAAATGAGAAAAAATTATTAAAAAAAGTAAAATTTATAATTGTAAAAAAAATAGAAAAAAGATTAAAAAATTACCTATTCTAAACTCAACAACTCATTTAAATTTTCTAAAAAGTCTTGTTTATTTAGAATAAGTATCTCTTGATCAAAGGCACCATACTTATTATCCATATTCACTCCTTCCCAGCATGTAATGACCCCAGGAATATTCTTAGTGAATGGAATTCCATCAAAGTCATTCAAGTAACCTAGAACCTTATACACACTATCTCTAATATAATTCGGATTGGATGTTCTTTTAACCTCAACAATCCTATAATATTTTTTACCATCTTTTTCAAGCTCAATAAGAACATCAGGCCTTCTTAGATTCACTCCAATATCATAGTTGTCAAAGATCTTTTTATATTTTGTACATTTTGAAAATACCTGCTTAGGAACTCCTTGATAATAGACCTTTACATCAACATCTCCAATTGTTGATTTCACGCTATAGTCATTGCCATAAACAAGCAAGCCCAATTCCTTATCCTCAGGCAGATAATCAACTAGACTGAAGAAGATAAACAATTCGAATAATGTATCATCACTAGCCGGCTTTAATAACTGCTCTTCAACCAATTCTTTTAAAGCATACAAATCTTCATAAACGAACAATTCCTCATATAATTCATAAAGAGCAGCCAATCTTTGATAATAAATGTTTCTATGATTCTTTGCCTTTCTTAAGACCTTAGGCTTAATGCTTTTTACGTCACTAATGCTATTGAAATAAACATTCCTTAAAGCCTTTTTAACTAAATAATATCTATTGCTAACAATATCATGCCAATTATTGACAATATTTTCCTCTTCATCAGCGTCAATTTCTTCATATTCAATTTCAAAATCAGGATTTTTAATAAAGCTTAATGTCTTTTCAAACAGAACAACTATTCTCATAAGCATGAACTTCAACAATTGATTTTCCTCCAAATCATAGGATTTGGATGCCGGCAGACATACAAACAAGCTCTTATCATCAAATCCATTTGCATATCTTCTTTTATATGTTTGGCTCCAATCCACTTTTCCTCTGATAAGTCCTTTATATTCAATCATTTCCTTTTGAGATGAATGAGCCAAATTTCTCATTAAAAAGGGCAATATTTTAACAAATTCATTTAATTCATCACTTAATAAGAAGTGTGCTGCCTTTTGTGCCTTAAGCTCATCGGCATTCAATTGGAAAAGAGTTTCAATTCCATAACTCACGTTAGAGACATTACCTTTGAACAAATAGAGAGACAGATACTCCTTTAAATCTTGGATCATATCTGACCTGATTTCACTATTCCATAGTTTTTCTTCTCTAAGATACATACCAACTGAACCTTCTTATTAAAAAATTAATATCAATACAATTAAATTAAAAATACAACAAATAATTCAATAGTTAATCTAAACAAATATGAAAATTATTACTTAAAATTTTAATTTAAAAAAGATAATTTCTTAGTTAAAAATTCCTATAATTCACTGCCGCAAAATTCCTTAAGTTTTGCCTTGATGTTTGGAGTGTTCAATTCTTTCTCATCAAAGAATGTGTCAATTTCCTTTAACATCTTTGGAGAGAGCCCATCGAATTGAGGAATCACATAAGATAAAATTGCCTCTTCGATTATATCATAAGTGTCTTCAAGGTCTGTTCTGAATTGGATATAGTTAATCATGTCCTTGAATATGGCAGGGCCAAACTCTCTTTTTTCATTTAATCCTAAAAGAGATTTGATTGATTCAATATAGTTTTGGTCCAATTGGTCTGCCCAGATATCTATCAATTCCTCAAACACATCATTTTCCGGAATATCAATTGTAATGAAAGTGAATCTTCTCATAAATGCATATGAAAGGTCAAATAAACTGTCTTTATCATATACATTCATAGTGGCTAAAATTCTCCAATTGGTACCTATTACATAAGTTCCACTATTCTCATCATAGAAACTGTCTTTTTTTGTGCTTGACTTATGTATCCTAATTGACTTTCCGTTCTTATCTTTATACGGCAAGTCAACATCTTGACCTGATAAAACAGTGAATAGCTGCCCAAATGCCTTATCAATATCAGAACGGTTGATCTCGTCAATTATTAACCAATAATTATTTCTGATTGCCTCCAGGAACTTACCTTCATAGAAATATAATTTTCCATCCTCATCAGGCATGAATCCTCCAATTGTATCAAAAGTAGTCCAATCTGAAGTGGCTGTGGTCAATAAGAATCCATCAATGAAGTTTTCATTGATAGCAGCTTCAGAGAATTTGATTGCCAACTCAGTTTTTCCTGTACCTGGAGCACCGTCTAAAATAATATGCTTATTAGCATTCAATGCTCCGCAAACTCTGTATAAATTATTTTCAAGAATTTTCAGATCCCCTAACTCAAGCATGTTAGGACTTAATTTAACTGATGACCTTTGAACTGGTGTTTGAGTAGTCCCAGCACTATTTTTACCATCATCATATTCAAAACCTGCTAAAGGCAATTTATTACCTCTAGCATAATTACCTAAATCATTTGCGCATAACCAATGACAGAACATGTCGAAAATTCTATAATTCTTAATTTCAGGCAAATAA
>ONYG01000049.1 GCA_900321995.1 uncultured Methanobrevibacter sp.
AGGTTAATCCTTTTACTTACACACTTCCTTTAGAAGTTGAACATATTGATGGTGATTATACGAATAATACAGAAGATAATTTAATTCTTTTGTGTCCTAATTGTCATTCTTTAACTGCAACCTATAAAGGTGCTAATAAAGGTAATGGTAGAAAAGACCGTAAACAGTATTCATTATATGCTAATCCCGAGCAAGACGAGAGTCATGTGTAGAGACTTTACAGGGAGAACCTAAAGAGAAATCTATGGTTAAGAGAAAGTCCAGACCACAAACAGAAATGGCAGCGAAAGCTGTAGTGGTATGAATGAATAGATTGCGGGTTCGACTCCTGCTCGAAGCTCCATATATATGTTCATGGTACACCTCCTTTCATTGGGCGGCCGCAGAGTTCGGACAGGCGAAGCGGTCGCCTTAAATTTTGACAATTTTTGAAATTTTGGATATAATATAATTAAGGAAAGATTGACGAATCTTTCTGAGTTCTCCATATAAGTATAAAATAAATTCTAACAAACTAAAACCGTTACAGACGAGCACGGCTTGGCAGCTAACGGTTTTTAGTTTATGTCTGAAAAAAATAAAAAGTAAATAGTTAAAATTGACTTATATATGACAAGTTAATCCAAGTCGCCCGTTAATAGGTCGGCTTTTATATATATCTCTTGGGCGGTCGGTAGGATTCGCCCTATTTTTTTGGAGGAAATTATGTCTTACGAGGAACATAGGTGGCATCCAGATGAAGCACAAGCAATATCTAGTTATTATGCAGTATATAAAGAAACTATTAATACTGATGGAATTTTTGCTAATGCTAGTTTTAATGCAGCAAATATTTCTACTGAAGATAAAATTGCTGAGATTAAACGAGATTTTATTAATATTTTAAATAGATTAATAGCCTATGAAAAAAGTAAAGAGCGTATGCTAATCTATGCTTTTTTACAAAAATATCAACTTAGTGATAAAGATTTTACTGATTTGATTAAACAATGTTTAGAAAGTGGTGATTATACTAAAGCATTTAATTATATACATATTAAGCAACATAATATACAAGAAGGTATAGAACAACTTTCTTATAATTTAGAAGAGTGGAATAAATATATGGAGTCATATTTAAATCTTTTTATAGAAAAAACTGCCGAAGAAGCGGTACAAAAAATGGATAATATAGGAGACTTATCACCACATATTATTACTGAAAAAATACTAGCATATATACGTGAGCAATATAAAGGAAATCATAAAGATAATTTTAAAAAATTTATAAATACTTTCGGTCAAGAATTAACACCGTTAATAAAAGATAATAATACATTTGGTAAACAAAATTGGGATATTCCTATGCATCAAATTCAATTAGATAAAGAAAAAGCTAATACTAATAAAACCATGAAAGATGCTTTTGTTAGTAAAATAGTACAAGGATTAGTGAGAGGCCTATCTCAAGAAGAAATTATTGTAGATTTTTATGGCGGGGCTTCTACAGCTAGAGCTTCACGAACTTTAAAATTTTTTTCTGGTCGCACTCAATCTGTACAGACAGAAACTGATGCATATTTAATTTTAAATTTAAAATTACAACCTAATAAAGAAGCTAATGAAACACTTAAAAAATTAGAAAACGATAAAAAAATTAGGGATTTTATTAATGCTAAAATCGAAGATAATTTTATTATCCATTATTCTTCTAAAGATTCTTCAATAGCATTATCAACAAGCAATGGAAATGCTACAAAAATTGGTAAAATAAAAGGTTCAGGAAGTCTTGATTCAAGGATTCCTACTTTACAAGAATTAGGTTCAAACCAAGGTTTTTCATCAGAAAGTATTGATAATTTAATTTTTACAATTATTAATAATGGTTCTAAATTAGTGAATGAGGGCGAAGGATTAGATGAAATTACAAAAGCAATTACTAATTTAATTATTGGTTTTATGTTTGAAGATTTTGATATTCAAATTCAAAATATGACTGTTGGAGGCAACAATGGAGTTACTTCATTAAATGAAATTCATTTATATTTTCTAAGCGGAAAATTTGTTCCTATTTCTGCTATTTTAGAAAATTTTATAAAACAAATAAATAATGAATTAAATAATGATGTTGTTCGTGTAGGTATTAAACCTTCTGGAACTTTATTTACTTCAAAAGAAGAATATGGTAAGGATAGGTGGAATTTTGTAAGACAAAAAACTATTAGTCAAACCACTATGGATATTTATATATTAAATAGTTTATTAAAAAATTTAGGAGTTTAAATTATTTTAAAATAGACCGCAACTGCGGTCTTTTAAATTTGAAAAAATTAAAAATTTATGTTATAATAAATTATAAAGTGAGAATAGAAGTAGAAAGG
>ONYG01000153.1 GCA_900321995.1 uncultured Methanobrevibacter sp.
GCACTTGCTCTTTTTGTCGGATACATGATATATTCAGTAGTAATCGGATTGGTCCTAGAGCAAGTTGGAATAAGCCCTAGCGGTGTGGCAGATATGGCCGTAAACTTCATGATATATCCTCAATTGATATTCTCAATGATGACAGAGGAATTCATCAAGTTCATACCATTTATCTTCTTCATGAGAGTCATATACAAATACACAGAAAACCGTAAGGCTGCCATAATCGTATCAATGACTATAGTAATGCTTGTATTCGGAATGCTCCATGCAGACAGCTGGATAATGCTCATATATGCAATATTAGTACAGGGCCTTGGATCAATATTTGAGTTTTATGGATATATCAAGACCAAAAACATGCTGATTCCTTATATAACCCACCTAGCCATTGATGCTTTTATAATGTCAATGATCATTTTTGGGATTTTTTAAAATATAAATTTTCTTTTTTTCTTTATAATCCAGTTAATGAAACGAAACTCAAAAACATTAATCATCAACCTTAATCATCAACCAATACACTTTTTTTATTTTTAATTAAAATTCTTTAAATCAAAAAAGAAGTAATTTAAAGGGTTTAAAAAAATTAATCATCAACCACTAGATATATTAATCATCAACCACATACATTATAATAATAAAGAAAAATAATTGATACTATGTTTGAACCACAGTTTAGATATACAGATAAAATTGTAAATTATATTGCAGAAATCGCTTCAGCTAAAGAAATTATCAGCAATGCAAAAATAATCCCATTATATGATACAAAATTAAAGCGGGATGCCCTTATAAAATCTTCACATTATTCCACATCAATTGAAGGAAACCCTTTAAACTTAGAGGAAGTAAAAACATTAATCAATAACAATCAAAAACCAACTACAAAAGCAGAACAGGAAGTATTAAATTATTTCAATGTATTAAATCATTTAGATAAATATTGCAATAAACCTATTAGCAAAGACACTATTTTATCCATACATAAAGATTTGACTAAAGATTTATTAAGAAATGCTGAATATGAAGGTAAATTCAGAGATACTCGCGTATTCATTGGCAATCTGCATACTCAAAAAATAAATTATATGCCTCCAGATGCTTATAAAGTACCTGGTTTATTAGATGACTTATTGGATTGGCTAAACAATTCAACAGATGAAATTTACCCAGTAATTATCGCAGGGATTCTTCATTATGAATTGGTACGTATCCACCCCTTTGTTGATGGAAATGGGCGTACAAGCAGACTTATGGCAACATTGATTCTATCAATTCATAAATTCAATATTGATAGATACTTCACTTTAGATGAATATTACAATCAAGATAGGCAGGCTTATGTTGATGCACTAAGCAGTGCAGATAAAAACCATGATTTAACAAATTGGCTGGAATATTTCTGTCAAGGAGTATTATACTCAATCAATAAAGTTAAATCAGAAGTATTAAAATTAGCCGAAATCACATCAAAATATGATAAAGCCATTCAATTAACTCCAAATGAAATTTCCGTATTAACTCTCATTGAAGAAAAGGAGCATATTCAAAACAAAGATATTCAAGAGAGGTTAAATATTAGCCCTCAAGCTAGCTATAAGATTATTAAAAAATTAAAAAATAAGGAATTAATAGAAAGTAGTGGAAAAGGCAGAAATACAGAATACCTATTAAAATAAATTTTTTATATGAATCATCAACCTTAATCATCAACCAATACACTTTTTTTATTTTCAATTAAAATTCTTTAAATCAAAAAATAAGCAATTTAAATGGTTTTAAAAAATTAATCATCAACCAATGAATATATTAATCATCAACCTAATCTATTTTGATGCAATTGATGATGAATTAAGAAAAATATAATAATTAAATTATTTATTTTATAAAAAAAAGGTGAATATTATAGGATTACCTTATACAACCCATAAGATAATTCTTAATATCCCCCTCAGACATTTCTGGCCTGTTTTCTCTTATCCCCTCATGTAGGGTGTCCAAATAATCTGGACTTGGATCATTATAATCCATTAAGAGATTATTTGTAACAGTCTTCACCTCAAAGCCATCCATCATGCCAAGGTCAATAATATCCTTATACCAACCAACTAGTCCATCAGGGTAACGTCTACCATTTTCCTGCATTGCAACATGATCAAACTGCTCTCTTGTAATAAGATAAGCAACTCCAATGGCTCGTCCCTTTCGACTTGTATCAAGGAATGAAACACCGCCACCACCCCAAGAGGAATACTCTGCATAGTACATGTCATATGGTATTTCAATAGCTTTTTGTGCTGCTGGCAATGACTGATCCCTGCAAGGCTTTCTAGGCTTACTGCCCTTATAAGAGCCTCCCTCTATATAGCATCTAAACCTTTTAAAAAGCATATTGCTTCCATAGGAAACGTACCATACATGCTCCTTCCAGGATGCTATTGGCTCAAGGTCTGAAACATCATATAAATAAACATAAACGAAAGCAAGAGTCTTCTCTCCATTTCTGTTTACAATTTCACACTTCTTTTTATAGAGGTCTCCCTCTCCCTCAAGCATGTCAATTGAAGGCATATCGTCATTTGGAACTTTATATAGTTCTCCAACAATCATGCCATCACCTGGAACGATAGCTGGATACCATCCTACATCATACATGTCGTATCCTTCAATAATACCTTTTGAAACAAAACTACTAGTATTAAGGAATCCGTGATTGCCTTCATCTTTCATAAGGGTTCCGTAGACAAATACATTTCTATTAGAAAAGTATTCATTTATGGCCTTTATATCATCCTCATAGCTTTCACCCCATGAGCCTGTAAAATTGCCTTCAGATTCTCTTAAAGAAAACATATCAGTTATTTCGGCTATCATATCTGTGAATTCGGCGCAAAGGTTCGGATATAAATCAATGAATTCCCTAATGTGGCCTTTTTTAAATATATTTAAAGCCTCAATCTGGCCTTTAAGAGAATCATAGCCATGGCCAGTCAATCCTCTTGCACATGACATCTTAAGGCCTTTAGAAAGTTGAGAGTCATATTCAAATGATTCCCGATCATGAATTAATGCCTTCATAAGAATAGCAGAGCATATGTATGTAGGCATATGAGAATAGTCTACCCTTGAATCACTTGGAATATCATATGAGTCTAAAAGATTAAAGCTGCCTTTAGAGTCCTGAAAATCAAGAATGGTCTTAAAGTTTTCTCTCCATGTTCTGTCATTAAAATCGACTTCCTCATTTAGAAAGTCCTCAAGCTCTGCGCGCATCCTATATAAATCGTCAATGTCTGGCCTGTCGTGACTTTGTCTTTTTAATAATATCAATTTCATAATAATCACCAATCGTTTAGAAAAAAAGTATGTTAAATTAATAACTGAACAAAAATTTCATAAAAAATAAATAGTTTGATAATTTTTTTACTTGTTCTTAATAGTAAAAAGACATTCGTCACATATAAAGGTTTACATTTTTCTATTAAAAAAAGAATAAAAAAGAGATGGAAAAAATCCATTGAAATAATTAAATATCTGATTAATAATCATACTACTTAAAATAAAAAATAAGTAAAATATTAATCGAATAATCAATTTAATTAATTCTTTATCACAATCAAATAATTAGGATAATGTGCATCTATAGGAAATTAAAATATCAATCCCATTAAATCAGGCACTATATCAAAGAGCAGGTGAGTTGCATAGCTTGCAAACACATTCTTTGTCTTAAGGTATATGAGTATGTCGAATATTGATCCAAATCCTTGAACTACAATTACCCTTAACAATGAGCCTGCTTCCCCTTGATGGCATCCTCCAAAGACGATCATTGTAATTATTGAAGCAATTATTATTGTCCTCTTACGGTCATTTGTAAGCTTATAGATTAAATACATTACAATGATAAGAATAATGATCTTAAAGAGCTCTTCTCCCAAGAGTTGAACAACCAATCGAATAAACATCAGGAAACCTATAAACATTTCTTCAACGCCTATAGCCTTTAATCCTAGACCTTCAAACAAAAATGCCATAGCCAGGCTGTAAATAAGCCCTGCAATTGTATATAGAATTATAGGCTTTATGTCCCTTTTGTGAATCCTCTTAAAGAATCTTGAATAGTGTCCTCTAAATGCAAAGAGAAATGGAATTAAAACAACTAATGTAGTTGCAAATGCAAAAACGAGTGCATCATCTGTGTATATTATGTCTCTTATCAGGAGGTAATAAATCACCAATCCTAAAATCAGGCTTGCCCATGCAATCTTTGATAGCTTAGGCTCTCCATTATAAAATGGAATATCCTCTTTAACAGTTTCAAATTTAAAAAAATCAGTCATGTATTTATTTTTGTTTTAAAAGTTAATAAAATTAAGCATAAAAACAAGAATCAAAGGCCATTTAAAAAAATAAAAAAGAGAAACGAATAGCTAAAAAATATAACCTAAAGCCAAAAAAGGATTAAAAGCAACTAAAGCCTTCCATAATCGTTCCAGTTACCTACCATCTTGTTTTCCTTTGTCTTCTTGATGAAATTTGAAAGCATTCTATTAAAGTCTTCACTGCTTTTTCTATACTTTTGAATGTTGCCTATCTTTATTCTTTTATAAAGGTCTGGAAAATTTTCAAAGTTTCTCCAAACTTCTTTGTCTCTCTTTAAGGCCTCTAATATATCATCATCTATCTTGAATTGCTCATCAAGGTCTGGAAGTGTTTCATATCCGCTATCCATCATAAGGTCGTTTTTTATAAGCCATCTGCAGCGTTCCTTATTAAGTTCAGACCAGTTGCTGTTTTTTCTCCTTGGAGAGAATCTCTGCATTCGAACTCCATCTATTAAGCCATAGGTTGAATCGATCCAGCCAAAGCAGAGTGCTGTGTATACTGCATCTATGTATGAAAAGACTCCTTCCTCTATCTTTCCTCTCTTACAGCTTATCCAGCATTCCTTTTCCTTATTATGATTTTCTATAAGCCAGGCCCTAAATTCATTATGGCTTTTGCAATCCAAAACATTCTGATAATCCATAATATCTTATATTGCTTTATTTTTTTATATACTTAATTAAAAAAACAATAGCTAAATTAGTAATAGGGCAATAAAGAAAGTGAAATAAAAAAAATAAGAAAAAAAGAATGAAAATAAAAAATTAAACTAAAAAAAATGAAATAGAAAAGAAAAAAAACTAAAAAACTAAAAAAACAAATAAAAAAAGAAAATATAGAAAATATTAGTCATCTACTCAGCCAATGATTTTAAAATAGTGTCTACAGGATTAACTCCAGCATCTATATCTTCATCTTCTGGAATGACATAAGTAATGTAGACTATATCAGAATTGTCATCCCCTAAATGGCAGGAGTACAAGAATCCTTGATAAGAGTCCTTCTTATAATTATATTGTTCTATTGGACAATTATAAGCAGTGTAATTAGACTCTTCGCCAAATTCATAACCTTGATCTTCCAGTTCTGCCTTGAAAACATCAGGGCTTTTATCTTCATCAGGGTTAACAATCACTATAGCATGATCAACGTCCTTTTGCAGTGATACAGAATGTTCAGACTGATTTATTACTTCAAAACCGTCAGGCACAGTAAAAGTATAGTCATCAATGCTAGCCTGTTCTGCAGCAAAAACTACAGAGCTAGCTAAGACCAATACTAAAAGACTTAAAAGAATGTATTTTAGTTTCATTTTAAACACCTATTTTTTACTCCTATATTTTTTTAAATAAATAACTCCCTAAAAGGCAGTTATATGATTTTTATCAACTATACGAACTATTTAATTTTTAAATCAAGCTTCTAAACTTTCTAAGACTTGATTTAATGGTTCTAAATCTATTTCTTCATTTTCTGGGCAAGCATAAGTAAACATAAACATATTGTCATTCTTTTGGGCAAAATATATAACTCCAACAAAAGAGTCCTTAGTGAAGTTATATGCATTGATATCAAATCCGCTTTGTGTGAAATTATCCCCTTCATAATTAATTATGTCATAGCCTGCCTGGCTTAGCTGATACTTAAATTCAGGAATTCCCTTAAAGTCAGTTGGAACAGCTACAAGCAATGCATGATCTGAATCGTTTCCCATATAGACTTGGCTTACGTTCTTTTGGGTGACAATATAGCCATCAGGCACTGTAAACCTATGGCCTGCAACTGTAGTCTCTTCAGCTGCTACAGATGATATCCCAATAGCTAAAATCATAAATATTATACATATTGTGAGAATTTTAAGTTTCATATAAACCATCCATGAATAAGTTTCATTAGCCTTATGTTTATCTTTAATGGAAGTATATTAAATAGATTTATATTTTATCTTAAGATTATTAAACAATATTTTAAAAATTATCTTAAATATTAAAATTTAATAATAAGTTATAAAAATGAAAATGAAAAAAAATGGAGAACAAAACTAAAAATAAAATCATAAAACACGCTAAAAAAAGTAAAAACAATGAAAAAAACTAAAAAAACTAAAAATAAAACCATAAAACACGCTAAAATAAGTAAAAACAGTGAAAAAAGCTAAAAAAAGTTTAAAAAAAAAGCAACTTACTTTAAAGTAAGTTGCCACGAACATTTGAATTTCACCAAAAAAAGAGTACTAATTTCAGCGAAATATTATAAAACTTAAAAAAGTCTTATAAATATGAAACAAATAATTAATTATGTATATTTTTCTTTAATATTTTATAATATTTAAATTTTTATGAAAAACAATTCTATCTATAATATAATATGAACTTTAAATTATATAAAGATATGGCATATTTATAAGCAAGTTATTGATAATTAATAAGTAATTTATAAATAATCAAACAAAATTCAAAAAAACTGAAGGAATGGAAATAAAAAAAAGAAAAAATAAAAAAAGAATTTTATAGAAAGCGTCACCATTAATAGACAATATCTGGCGCATCTATAATCAAGAAAAACAATCCCATAAGAGATTCCTTAATATAGAAAAAGCCAACATCCTTACGGTCTGAAACTGTTTTAGAAAATATCTCCTTAACAGGCAATTCCAAATGATGGAGGCCATCTTCACCAAGACTCTCATCAACAATCTTTTCATCAACATCAAAAGGCAATGGAATAATTGACACTTCCTTTCCTATCCATCTCTTATTCACATGAATAACAGATGAGCCTCTAGCAGGCTTTGCTCTTTTTATTTGATAGTCGTCAAAGACTAAATCTAATTTTAACTCGGTCATAGTATCGCTGCATTTGATTTTTAAGCCAAAATATTGGTAATCCTCTAAATTTTTTAAAAATTAAATCCATAAGCGATTTTTAAATCATAATCCCCTACTATAATTATATTTCATTTATTTATTATAAATTATTTATCCATATTAATTAATCATTAGGGAATATACATTCCTTATTGTATTTGATATTTATAAACCTTTCTAAAATTAGATTTACCATTTTTAATAAATAGTAAACCTCTCATTTTAAAAAACAATCCTTATATACTTGTAAAAAGTTAATATTAATAAAAAGAAATTGTTTTATTTAAAATGAATAGCTTTTCAATCAAAAAATAATTATTGGTGCAAAAAAATCATAGTCATATCATAATTCATTGGAAATGAAATAGGACAATTTGCAGTTAATATGAAATCAATATTTATAAGAAAATAAAAAATTGCTATAA
>ONYG01000191.1 GCA_900321995.1 uncultured Methanobrevibacter sp.
GTTAAACAAATATAAAGTTCAATTAGCTGGTGGACAAGACCATCTTAAAGGAAACATCATCAGAATTGGACACATGGGTGTAATCAACTATCAAGAATTAGCTATCACATTCACTGCATTAGGATTAACCTTAAAAGGATTAGGATTAGTCGAAGATGCTGGTGCAGGTGTAGCAGCTCTTGCAGACCATTACATATAAAAACAAACTTTTAAAAAAAAAGTTTGATTAAATTTTTAAATAGTTAAGAGACTCTCTTAACTACTCTTTTTACTTTTTCTTAATTATTTTTTTACTTATTCTCAACTACCTTTTTTAATTTATTAACCCTGCATATTATTCGTAACAATAGAAACAATAACCTATCATAACATATAAAAAATATATAAAGAAAATAAACATATATAAATAATAATGGTGAAGTAAAATTTAATATTTTATTCAAATAAAATAACAAATAACGAATAAATAGACAAATATTAAACATTAAATCAAAACCCCAGAAAATAAAAAACTAATGTTAATAACATCAAGGAGATAAAAAATGGACGAAACACCAATTAAAACAACCGTAGAAGAATTAACCAAACTAGTAAACATCAACAATTACATAGGAGATGCTATTGAAACTGAAGACAAAATATTAATTCCAGTCTCTAAAGCAGCTGTAGGATTTGGAATTGGTGAACATGACAGCGATGCCAAATTAACAGGATCCGGTGCTGGAGCAAGTGTTGAACCTATAACCATGGTTGTTGTAACAAAAGGAGTCAATGGAATCGAAGGAATCAGAACCTTAAACCTAACTAAAGGTACTGAAGTTAACAAGGCATTAAGTGACATTGGATTAATCGTTACTGACATTATCAAAGAATTCGTACCATCAATAATTCCAAATGAAGAGCCATATATGGACGCAGAATATCAGGAAGGAGTATACGAAGAGCCTCAAGAAGACAGCGTTAATGTGGCTGTAGAGGACATAGCTGAAACTGCAGAAGACATAGCGGAAGATGCTGAAGAAATAAAAGTGGACATAGAAGAAAAACTTGATGATGAATAAACAATAATCTAATTCGTTAAATTCTTTGAACGATAGGTTCTTAGAAATTAATAATATTTTTTTAACTCATTTTGAATTATAGGCGATAAATATGAACATACTACTTATTTTAGGAATTATAATCGCCTTAATCATAATAATTATACTGCTCATTCTTTACAAAGGAATAAAACTATCCTTACTGGTTCAAAAAAAAGAAGCAGAACTGAATTATAATCTTATCATATCAATATTCACAATCCCTGTTTTTAAAAAGAGCAATGAAGATAAGAGCGACGAGGACAATGAAGATACTGATGATGAAGATAAAGAGAATGAGGAAGAGACTGAAGAAAATGAGGATGAAGACGATAAGGGAATAAGAGAAAAGTATAAGGAAATCAAACCTATCCTAAAGAAATTAAAAGAGTGTAAGCCTTATCTAAAGCCATTTATAAAACATCTTCTAAGGTCTCTTGATTTTAAAAAAATATCCGGATTTTTAAAAATAGGATTGAATGACCATACAAAAACTGTAAAGATAGCCAGTTTCATATGGTCTGTAGGTGCAATAGTGAATACTGTCTCCAAACCGACCAGCCTAATAGTAGAGCCTACATTTACCGAAGAGGTAATTGATATTGATATGGAACTTGAGATAAAGATCAATTTGTTGACAATTCTTATTCAAACAATCATCCTTTTAACTAAAAAGGAAATTAGAGAACTAATAGAAATGATATTGGATTATAGAAAAAACTACTAAAACTTAACAAAAAATAGCAAACAAAAACTAAAAATTAAAAAATACTGAAAAACAGTCCAAAAACAAACAGAAAAGCAAAAAAGCAAAAAACCAAAAAGATGATACTATGGATGGAGAAAACATATTAAATGGCATGCTTTATGTAAGAGAACATAAATTCAGTGATGCCATAAGACTATGGGATGAAGGTGAAATATACTTCGTATTCAAAACAGAAACCCTATCAATCAAACCGAATCCATCCAGGAAGGGTTTTAATCCAATAAAATTCTTTAAAGATGAAAATGAAATAAAAACAAAAGTAAGCGGACTTTTAATAGATCCAATAGCTTATATCATAAAAATAAAAATAGATAATGTTTACAAGTATCATCTAAGCCCAATAAATAAGGCCAATATCGATTATGTCAAGAAGTATAAAAAAACAATAATGAACGAGTTTAAAGACATAATCATTAAAAAAGAAGGTTAATAAAAAAATAAAGAATAAAAATTAATAAGGGTAAAAACACCCCATACAAACAACAAAAAATAAATAAAAACAACTATTTTTTAGGCATAGGAATATTCTCCTCTGCCACATGAATATCTGCAAGGAAAGGACCTTCAGAGTTTAAAGCACTGTTTATAGCACTAATTAAATCGTCCTTAGATACAACAGAAGCTGAATCAATGCCATAGGCATCAGCCAATTTAGCAAAGTCCGGATTATTCAAATCCACCTCATACCTACCAAAGTCATAAACAGTCTCTTCCCATTGGCGAATTATGCCTAGCTGAGAATTATTGATTATGAAAACATCAACATTCAAATCATATTCTCGAATAGTGGCTAATTCCTGAATAACCATTTGAATATCGCCATCACCGCAAATGACAACTACTTTTCCATTATCCTCATTCTTCTTTAAAGCAAATGCAGCACCAATAGCTCCTGGAAGAGCATATCCCATAGGACCAAAACCTCCTGAAAACAATAGCTTTCCAAAGGAATCGCTTTTGGCAATCAAGGTAGTCCAAGTGGTATGGGTTCCAGCATCTGATAAGAAGTGTGCTCCCTTAAATGAAGAAATGACCTTGTTTATAACATATGGAGGCCTTAATGGATTGAAATTCTCTTTTATATCATCGATTCCATCAACGATTTGCTCTTCATAATTAGAATAGATCTCATCAAGCCAATCATCGGAACTAAAAGAATCATCATTTTCAAACTTATCTAAAAGACAATCCAAGAAGAAAGATACATCCGCACAAATATTGATATCTCCCTTAAGACAGTTCTTATCAATATTCACATGAATTATCTTAGGTTTGGCAATATCAAAATCAGAACTTGCTATTGTACGTTCAGATAGCTTAGCTCCAAGAACCAATATGCAGTCAGAATTATCATAGGCATAGTTTGATAGGGAATTTCCCCTAAGGCCGACTATCCCAAGATTCAATTTGTCATATTCACTGATGATTCCCTTAGAGTGATAAGTGGTTACAATAGGAAACATAGTTTTACTTAAAAATTCGTTTAATTTAACGATAGACTTTGACCAAAGTATGCCATTTCCCACTATGACTAATGGTTTTTTTGAAACTTGTAATTTTTCAATAGCCAATTCAATATTACTATCTACATTGCATAGACTGTTTTGAGAAAAGTCATTAGAACTGCTTGAATCAAAAGAAAATAAATTGATGAATTCCTTAAAAATAGCATCATCAAAAGAAAATAGACCCATAGAATTCAAGTCATCTAAATTAGAAGTTCCTAAACCTAAATCAGATAGATCGATATCTTCCAAATCAATTGAATCAAAGTCAAGTTCTTCTAAAAGAACATTCTTTGATAGATTTATATGAACAGGGCCTTTAGGAAACTTATGTAGAATTATTAAAGCTTCAAGCATATTTAAAACAGCAGATTTAGCATCACTTGGATGAAAGCTTTTTATAGTGATATTTTCAAAAACAGAATTTATTGGAAAGGTCTGAAAATTATCCAAGTCCTTTTGGCAGTAGTCATTATCACCAGTGATTACAAGCATTGGAACAGAGTCCTTAAAAGCAGTGGAGACTCCCATGACCAGATTCATAGCCCCAGGACCTGCAGTGGATATGCAGATTCCATATTCTCCAGAAGACCTTGCATAAGCATCTGCAGCATGGGTTGCTCCCTGCTCATGTCTTGTTAGTATGTGCTTGATTGAAGACTCCTTTAAGGCCTTATAGAATGGAAGTATCTGCTCACCTGGATGACCAAATATAAATTGGTTTCCATCACTTTCAATCAGATTAACTAAAGTCTCTGCAGTATTCATAATAGTACCAATCCAAATTAAAATAATAAAATAGAGCAATCATACCCAATAGAGCAAATTACTGCCCCACGTAGAGCAAATGATTACTCAAATAAGTAAATTACTCTCAAAAAAATAAAACGCAAGTTAATAATGAATTAAAATAGAAACAAATAATAATTAACTTGCAAATAACTCCATAATTAACTGCTAAACTAATAAATAATCAACAGTTAAAATATATCCAAATTAACTGTAAAATAAATCAGAATAGTCAAATTAAGCATAACTTGACTGAAGACTATCAATATCAGTTTCATTAACTATTATTCTAGCCTCTAAACTATTGTATACATGAGTGAAAATTGTCAAGTCAGTACATGACATCAAGATATAATTATGGGATTTCCTATCCTCAACATACATCGTATAGGTACCTGCATTATTATTTTTATAATAGGTAAGGTTACCTTCACTCATCTTTTCACTTCCTAAAACTTCCTTCTTAAGATTGTCCATTCTCAAATGCCCTTGAGAAGAGGTTTCAGGAGCCACATCATTAAAACTTGTTATATTTAAATTATTTTCATAGTCTGAATAGTAGTTAATATTTAAGTTGTCTGTATATTCGGAAACTTTTTTAGTTACAGGAACATCAGCTACACAGGAATCAGTAATGTTGACTTCATGATAAGTAATGTTTCTTGCCGGTTCAAAAATCAAATATGAACCTACACAAAGTAAGCAAAATACAGCAACAAATAGAACTGCCATCTTTTTATCCATATAATCACCTATTTCGATAATAATAAATATGTTTTTATCTTTTATAAATTATTATATAAATCAGAAAGGAAAATTATTGAAAAATTATACATATGAATAAAAATAATCTTAAGCTGAAAACAAAAAGCAGTAAAAAATAGATAAAAAATAGATAAAAAACAGATAAAAAATCTCAAAAACAAAAATAAGTGAAAAAATAGCTAAATCCTAAAACTAAAAATAAAATAAGAAAAAAGATGATTTTAATCATCTAAATTAAAAACAGAGTCTGCACCTTTCTTTTCAAAATCATAATAAGGTTTAGTGTCCTTAGGCTTATCAGATTTAGATGAAGACTTTTTAGCACTCTTCTTCTTAGGAGTAGGTTTTACATAATCATCTAAAAGAGCCTCATAACCTTCCTCACCAAAGACTCCATCATCAAAGAAATCATCAGAGAAATCTTCATACTCAATTTCTTCTTCTTTTTCTTTAGCCTTTTGCTTTGATTCCTTTTCAATTAAAGTTTCAGAATTCTTTTCAATTTCAGACTCAGATTCTTCTTCAATATCCTGATTTTTCTTAGATTTAGACTTTTTAGGTTTAGACTTTTTCTTAGGTGTAGATTTAGGTTCTTCATTTGCAGAATCTAGACCTAATTCATCAAAGTCATTGGAACTTCTGAATTGATGCTTTTTAGTAGGTTTTTTCTTTCTAGACCTTGATTTAGGTTTTTCTTCCCTAATAGGTTCAATGTAATCAAAATCATCCTCCCCATAATCATCATAACTAGAACTAGACTCATAATCAGCATAACCAGAACCAGACCTATAATCATCATGACCAGAACTAGACTCATAATCATCATAACTATCATCCAAATCACCATTTGAGTCATGATAATCTTCATCATCATAATCATCATGGTCCTTGCTGAAAAGATTAATCTTTTCAAATAATGATTTAGAGCCTCTATCTTGGGATACAGATTTAGAATCTTCCATAGATTTGGCTTCGGATTTAGATTTTCTAGACTTATTATCCCGTCTAGACCTATAATCATCTATTCTTTCATCAAAGTCATCATATCCCCCATCACCATCCATACTATTGTAAGGAACATAATCATCATCTTCAGATGGATAGTCAAACTCCTTAGAGGACAAATCAACATTGCTTAAAACATTCTTTCCATTTTTAGACTTTTTAAACTTGTCCCATGACAATATGGACATACGTCCTGAATCTTCAGCATCATTGCCCCCATCGTAATCTTCAAAGTCATCAATGGTCTTTTCAACATAATCCTTTTCATCACGTTTAGATCTTTTAGATTTAGACTTAGATTTAGACTTGGATTTGGAATTTGAATCATCATCAATGTCCTTAAAGTAATTGACTCCCCTATTTGAAGAATCTAGAGAATAATCTCCCTTAAACGGAATCACAGTTAATGCTAAAGGAACAAGAACAATGATAGATGCTAGAATAGACTGTATAAGAAGGCTTTGCCTATCGCCACTTAGAATCAATCCATAGATTCCCATTATCCAGATTACAATAAGAAGAATTGGAATTACAAACTTAATCATGTATATCCAATACTTTCCAAGCTTTACTCTTGAATTGTCATTCAATAGCCCCCTAAGAGCTTCCATATCAAATAGCCAACCGAATACGATTATCTCAAGCAAGGCTACAAGAATGATTGCAAATTGGTTAATGAAGCTGTCCACTATCCTAATTAAATATTCTCCCATACCTGTTGCAAATAGGAATGATGAGAATAGACCCACCAATACAAGAGTCTTTATGGCTCTATCCTTAGTCCACATGAACTTTTCGCAGATTGCATTTGCCAAAGGCTCTATCAATGCAAACAATGCTCCTAATCCTCCTATGAATAGTACAAGGAAGAATGCAGGACCTATAATATTGGACCATGAGCCAATCACATTAAACACATTAGGGAAAACAACGAATATCAATGAGAAGCCATCGCTTACAAGGCTTGTGATAGGAATGTTTTTCCCAAGTGCCATATGTCCCAATAGTGCAAATATGAGAACTGACATCAATATCTCAAATATTAGGCTAAAAAGCACGATTATCCAAGCGTTGTCCACCAAATTAACATCATCTGGAAGATATGAGGAATATGTGCTTGCTATTCCATATGCCAATCCATAGGAGAATATGATCTGGCCAAATGCTGTAAGCCAAATGTTAAAGTCAAGGAGATATTCCCAATTTGGATTGAAGAGTGCCATAAGACCTGTTCTGGATCCTGGCAACTGAAGCGCAAATACTGAAAGTATGATAATAAGCACTAGGGTCAATGGCAATGACAATTTCATAATAAATGCAATGCCTTCATTGATTTCCCTACGGGATATGAAATAAATCAAAGCCCATATAGATGCAAGTGCAATTCCAATTGGAACTACAAGATAAGTTAAACCATATGGATTAGAGGTACTATGTAATAGAGTAGTTGTGAAGAAAACACTAGGATTATTACCCCATCCTTTGAATAAACTTAAGACTATGTAGATAAGGTCCCAAGACATTATGCAGGTATAGTAGATTAGTATCAGAAATATTAAAAAAACTATAAACCATGCAACTATTTCAAATTCAGACTTTATGTTGTAGAAGATTCTTGGCAGACTTGCCTTGTACTTGAATCCTACCCCAAACTCTAAAGCCAAAAGGGGAATTGCCATAATTACAATAGCTAATATGTATGGAATTAAAAAACTGCCTCCTCCATTTTCATAGATTAAGTAGGAGAATCTCCATATTCCTGCTAAAGCTATTATGGACCCAACCATTACAAGTATAAAACTTGTTGAACTGTTCCATTGATTATTACTACCTTCATCATCCATTTAATATCACTCTATTTAGAATTTTATTATTCGGCTAATAATTTCTATTACTATATATTAAGTTTAACTTATTTAAAAACTTATTTAAAAAGTTAATTAAAAAATAATTAAAAACTTCTTAAAAAACTTATTAAAACACGACTAAAGTTTTTAAAAATAATAATAAGAACATGAAAAAATCGTATAAAATAAGAAAAATATTAAAAAAAGCAAAAAATGAAAATTAAAATAAAAAAAATAAAAAAATAAAAAGGCAAAAAGAGTAAAATGGTTTTAAAAACCATTTAACGACTTACTTTTTTATAGAAGTCAGGGTTTTTAGCCGGCAATATAGTGAATATTGCTGGAATGAGTATTAAAACAATAGATAAGCAAACCATAACTATTTGACTAATATAATCTGCACTAGCAATTGTATTTAAAACTCCTTGAACCCATAATCCGAATATGCAAATCGGAAGAATTACTTTAATTACAAGCTTCCATGTTTTGCCCACTTTTATGCCTGAGTTTTCATTTAAGGTATCAATAAGGTTATCAAACTTATAGATCCAACCAAAGATGATACATTCAAGCAATACTGCAAATAATAAAGCGAAGTTATTTAAGAATGCATCAAATATTCCTAAGAATGTGCTTCCGTAAGCTGTTGTAAATAGGATAGAAATACAGAATCCTACAATACAGACGATTGTTGCAGATTTTCTTCTTGAGTAGTTGAATTTTTCAGAAATTGAATAACATATAACCTCTAATAAAGCCATTACAGATGTAATACCTGCAAATAAAATACATAAGAAGAATAATGGAGCAATAATTGTAGCCCAAGGTCCCATAATATTAAATACTTGAGGGAACACTACAAATGCCAAACCAGTACCTTCAGTTACTAACTCATTAAATGGAATGCCAGTGCTTAATGCCATAAATCCAAGGATGGAAAATATACCGATTGAATTGAAGACTTCAAATCCTGAATTTGAGAAAGCAACAATTAAAGCATTATCAGTCAATTTAGATCCATCAGGAAGGTAACTTGCATATGTAAGTGCAATAGACATACCTAAACTAAGTGAAAATACGATTTGACCAAATGCTGCAAGCCATACATTCAAATTGGTCAATGCAGACCAATCAGGAGTGAATATCTGTGTATAACCTATAGAAGCACCAGGCAAGGTTAAGGAAAATGCTACAATAATCACAACAATTATACAAAGCAAAGGCAATAGAACCTTGCTTACTTTTCCAATACCCTCATTCAAGTCCTTTTGTACAATATACCATCCAATAGCCCATAAAGCAAGTACAGATAAAAATACCATTGGAACTATAGTAAACATTCCTGAAATGGAATCAGATGCTTGCAAAACATTGTTGGAGAAGAACAAATCTGGATTTGAACCCCATGCCTTAGTAAAGCTTAAGAAGACATATATCAAATCCCATCCAACTACACATATGTAGTAAGTCGTAATCAAAAATACGATAAGGGCAATAAACCAAGCCACAGGTTCTAACTTAGTTTTTATTGAATATAGAACCTTAATCAAGGATGATTTAAATTTGTATCCAACTGCATATTCCACAAGAACAAATGAGATTCCTAATAGAAATATAGAGATTATATAAGGAATCATAAATGATCCTCCACCGTTAGAGTATAAAACATTTGGGAAACGCCAAATATTACCTAAACCAACTGCAGAACCGATCATAGCCATTATAAAAGCAATATTACTATTCCATTCAGACCGTTTACTCTCTGCCATATTATCACA
>ONYG01000158.1 GCA_900321995.1 uncultured Methanobrevibacter sp.
AATAATAACTAATTTTAATAATAACTAATTTTAATAATTACTAAACTAATTTTAATAATAACTAATTTTAATAATAAAACTTCTAAAATACAAAATACAAACTAAATGTATGATAACCTTAAAAATAATTTTATAATGAGATTAATTACTGCATAAAATTATTTCTAACAATTTACCATAATGCCAAATATCATTTAAAAAGTTTTCCTATACAAACTAAAATGAATAGTTTTAAGCATATTTAATTCTTTAATTCTTAATTACATTCCTTATATTTATTTTTGGTTTTTTATACTTAATATATTTTATATAGAGAGCAAATGAAAAGTAATATTTTTATTAATTTAACCATATTAAATCGAAACTGACATGAAAATGAATAAAATAAATGATAATCTTTATTATGAAAAATAAGCAAATATATATTTGTTGTAAATTTTTTCAAAGATAATGATTTAAGAAATCTTTAAATACATTAAAATTAGAATATTTAAAAATAATAAAACTATAAAATTTTAATAATTGTAACTGTTGATAATATGTCTACTGAAAGCAAAAAGAAGGAAATGGAAAAAATCGACTTGTTTAAAAACGATATTCGTTTTAGACGAAAAATCGAACATGTTGAAACAATTCCTGGGAAAAAAGCAAGCTATAAAAAAGTAGACAAATTGAATAAAAAGATCCTAAAGTATCTTGAAGACAATAAGATAAAGCTCTATAAGCACCAGGCATTAGCCATTGAAAAGACAAGGGAAGATAAGAACATAATCATTACTACCCCTACAGCAAGTGGTAAAACATTAGCATTTAACTTGCCTGTTTTAGAGGAACTAATCAGCGATAATGACTCCTGTGCATTATATATTTACCCTGCAAAGGCATTATCTTATGACCAGCTAAAGGTCTTGAGAAACTATGAAAAGGAATTGGATATTGAACTTAATGCAAATCCCTATGATGGAGACACTCCAAAGTCAAAAAGATACGCAATCAGAGAGGAATCACGCATAATCCTTACAAACCCATATCAAATCCATCACATTTTAGCTTGGCATCATCAATGGAAAAGATTCTATTCAAACCTAAAGTATATCGTCATTGATGAGGCTCACTATTATAAGGGAATATTCGGTTCCAATGTTGCATTCCTAATAAGAAGGCTTAAGAGAATTGCAAGATATTATGGAAGCGAACCTAAATTCATCCTTTCATCTGCAACACTTGCAAATCCTATAGAGCTTGCCAATAAGTTAACTGGAGAGGAATTTGAACTGATTGATGAGGACTCATCACCAAGCGGTGAAAAGGATTTTGTTTTATATAATCCCTTTAAGGCAATAAGAAAAGATTCTAACGATGAATTTTATATGGATGAATATTCTAATTCTGTCCATATGGAAACAGAACGCATATTCTTATATCTGCTATTAAAGGACATACAGACATTATGCTTTACCGCATCAAGAAAGATTGCAGAGCTTATTGCACTATGGACAAAGCGTGATATGGCAAATGTAAAAAAGAGAAACGTTGATAGAATTGCAGCGTATAGGGCAGGATATTTAGCTGAAGATAGAAGACATATTGAAGACGGACTAAAATCAAGAGAGTATTTAGGAGTAACCTCTACAAATGCACTTGAATTAGGAATAAATATCGGAAGCTTAGATGCAGTTATCATTTCAGGTTTTCCAGGATCAATGATTTCAACATGGCAACAAGGAGGAAGATCAGGGAGAACAAAACAGAAATCTCTTGTCATTCTAGTTGCTTTTGAAAATCAATTGGACCAATACTTTATGAAAAACCCTGAATTTTTCTTTGACAAGCCTCATGAGAATGTTGTAATTGACTTGAATAATGAAAAGCTGCTTCATAACCACATAATCTGTGCAGCAAATGAGCTTCCAATCACAATAGATGAGTTAAAACAAGACTTTAATGTAAATGAAGAATTTGTAGACAATATAGTTCGAAATAGGGACTTAAGAAAGAATATGGCTGGAATTTATATCTATCCTTATGACGATAGCCCATCATTCAACTTTTCACTTGACCAAATTTCCAATGAAATATTTACCGTAATGAATGGAAACCATGTAATAGAGCATATGGAAAAGTCAAATATGTATAGGGAAGCTCACGAAGGAGCTGTCTTAATAAACCAAGGCCAAACTTATATTGTAAATAGCGTTAACCTAAAGACACACTTCATTAATGTTACAAAAAAGGATGTTGAGGCACATACCTTAGCATTGAAAAGAACAAATATCAGCATAACCAAAAAGATCAAGAAATATAAGATAGGTGAATTTACAGTTCATTTCGGAGAGCTTGAAGTTGAAGAGGACTACTACAAATACAAGCTTATGGAATATTCCAAGGTAATTGGAGAGTACATTCTTGACTTGCCTCCCCTTAAGTTCAATACAAAGGGAATATGGTTTACCATACCGGATAGCGTAAAGGACAAATTAGAGGAACTCTATAAGAATGATGATGAGGTATTTGCAGGAGGTCTTCACGGAACTGAACATGCAATGATAGGTCTTTTCCCACTCCATGTAATGTGTGACAGGTTTGATATAGGCGGACTTTCAACAAATTACCATGAAGATACACAAGAGGCAACCATATTCATTTATGACGGTTATGAAGGCGGAATAGGTATTTGTGAAAAGGCAATTGATGTAATTAAGGAGCTGACAAACTCTACAAGAAACCTTCTTAAAAACTGTGAATGTAAAAGCGGCTGTCCTTCATGTATTTATTCACCAAAATGCGGTAACGATAATAAGCCTCTTCATAAAAAAGCCACTGAGTTCATTTTAGACTATATGTGGGAGGAAATGAATAAGATATCTCCTGAAGAACTAGCAAGATTAGAAAATGAAGAGTTCGATAAGGAAAACTCTGATTATGATAATTTGAACAATCCAAATGATTCTAAAGAGAAAAACAAACCTGCAGAAAATGATTATCCAGAAGAAATCAATGAAGACACTAAAGACAATGACATAATAAAAGAAGAGTATAATAAGGCTTTAGAAGAGTTTGATAAAGAGAATTATGGCATTGCAAAAGACATTCTTACAGACATAATCATAAATTATGATAATCAGAATGCAGATGTTTACTACCTTATTGGAAAAATATTAAGCAAACAGGGAGACAATCAAGGAGCATTATCCTTTATTAAAAAAGCCATGTCCATTGAACCTGGACATGAATTGGCTAATGAGTTTTATTTTGAACTTAAAAAATAAAAATTAATAAAAGAAAATTAATAAAAAAATAGAATAAAATAAAAAAAGAATTTTATATATTATATAAAAATAAATAAAATAATAACTAAACGTTCTTAATAAAAATAATTTGGGTGAAAAAATGGAATTAACTGCTGAAAAACGAAAGGAATTACAGGAAAAAGTTAATACAGACATTAATTCAATTCTTGAAAAGCATGAATTGCCTTATAGAATGGATGGAATTTCCGTAATGAAAACATCAAAAGGAACCAGTTTTTTAGGAAACATAAGGGTTCATGACCCATATAAAGTAAAAACAATAAGAAAAGAAGTGGAAGACTATTTTGAAAGCTTTGGAAATGTGACAATAACATCAAGGGATGTTGTACCTTGCTGTGAATTGCCTTACACTTACATTACTTTCCATATTGATTATCTAAACGAATAAACAATTATATCTGATGAATAATCAATTTTCTAAATGAATAATTAATTATTATCTAAATGAAATTTAACATTACTATTTTTACATTTTAATTATTTTTTGATATAATGACATCCCATAGAAGCGAACATGAAAGATATTTAAGACAGATATTGTCACAATCATTATCCTCTAAAAATCCTTCAAAAGAAACTTTCGAAAAAGCAAGAAAGGAATCTCCAACTTATTTTCATAAATTAAAACTCGGATTAATGAATAAATACAAGGATTGGAATCTATTAGACATAGAAGGTAGCCAAGTCATAGAAAACATCTATGGAGAAACCTTAAAAATAACAAGAAGAGAAAGAATAGACTTCTCCCTAAAAGATAAGAAGGACGAAATCAAAGAGGAACTTGCTTCTAACCTGAAGCTGATTCCTGGAATTGGAGTCCAAACTGAAAGAAAATTAAAGGAAAATAACTACAAGACAGTCTATGATCTTTTAGATAATAAGAAATATAAGGATAAGGCTCAAGATTTAATTGACGATATTGAGATAAACTGTTTCGTTAAGGAATACAATCTTTTAAAGGACTTAAGCAAATATTCAAGCAATCAAAAGAGCAATCAAAAGAATAAAAGCCTTAAGGCATTAAGTTCACTTGATTCCTTCAATCTTAAATTTATGGATATTGAGACTTTAGGACTTTCAAATGTTCCTATTATTCTAATTGGAATTGCAGAGATTAAGGGAAAATACATAGAATCCAACCAATATTTGCTTAGAAGCATAGAAGAAGAGCCAGCACTAATTGAAGCATACCTATCCCATTTAGACGAAGCAAGCGTTCATGTAACCTATAATGGAGCCAGCTTTGATATTCCTTTTATAAAAAACAGAGCAAATTCATTTAGAATGAATTATGATCTTGACCAAATCCATTACGACCTGATTTACCCAGCACGTAACCTCTGGAGAGACACTCTTCCAGACTGTAAGCTAACTACCCTAGAAGAGGAACTGTTCAATATAAAAAGGGTAGATGATGTTCCTGGAGGTTTTATTCCCGATTATTATCAAACTTACCTTGAAGAAAAGAATATAGGACCGTTGATTCCTATTATTGAACACAACCGAATGGATATTGTATCATTAGCTCGCTTTCTAATGAAAATATATGAAGACTCCTTTTAATTGACAATCATAAAAAGTGAAAAAAGAAAATAATTAAATTAGACTTAAAAATATCTAAATAACAATTTAGTAATAACTATTTTTAAAATAGTATTAAATTAACCTAATCTTAATATATCTATTAATATATGCTTTATTTAATTTAATTCCTAATATTCTTATTCAAAATCTAATTATAATAGAAAATATTAATGAAAATAACATTACATTTATAAATAATGAATTATATATAAAAATATGATGATAACCTTTTAAGGTAAGACTCTATACAAGTTAAAGAATAAAAATTAAGTATATTAAAATCGATTATCCCATATAAAAAAAACATTACTTAATTTTTATCTTTATTTTTTTGCTATTTTTACGGTTTTACTAATTTCAACAATTTAACTAATTTTACAAAAACTAACTAATTTTATCTAAATTAATTTAATATAAAAAGTAAAAGTTGTTAGTAATCTTATTGAAAAATCAATAATAAAAAATAAATAAAAATACTTTAATATTTAAAAAACTAAAAGAAATATAAGAATAGTAATTAAATTTATAAAATTAGATCATCCGAATAATTTAAGTGATATTATGTTTGAAGAAGAAAAAGACAATAAAATTTACAATCTCATAATTACTCAAGGAATTGATTCCGAAAACGAATATGCTACATTCACTGAACGATTATACTCCAAACCAGACTTCTTATGGAAAGAATCTCTAGCAAGAAATTATGCACCATTTGGAGAGTCTTTCTTCGGTAAGGTAGATATAATCGTTTTATTATCTGGCCTTTATAATGACAATAAGGAATTATTTGATACATTGATTCAAAAGGCAGATGAATTTGACATTCCTTTATTACTTGTTCGCCCATATGGTATGGAAATTGTTCCTGAAGAACTTGAAGAAAAAGTTAAAAGCGTTGTAGGCTGGAATGCAAACTGCATTGTAGACGACATAAAAGGCATAATCAATGGAGATTATGACTTTGAAGATGATTTTTAATTTAAAAACCCTTAAAAATCATTAAATATAAAAAAATAGAAATAAACTAAAAAAAAATAGAAATAAACTAAAAAAAATAGAAATAAACTAAAAAAAATAGAAATAAACTATTAAAAAAAAAGAAAATTTGAAAACTAGTTTTATAATTAAGATTCCTTGAAAAAAAGATAAAATAAGTATTTAAAGATTTTAAAATAAATCTAAATACTTATAAACTATTTTTAATTATTCACTTTAACTTGAGAGATTCCATCCTCTTTTTCAACTAAAATTAAAGTGTCTGCAGCAGTTTCCAATTCTTGATCGTGAGTAACAATAAGCATTTGAGGAATTACAGACATGCTGCGCAATACATTAATCAGCTCTTGTCTGCGGTAACTGTCCAAATGAATTGTAGGCTCATCCAAGAGAATGGTTTCAATATTTCCCTGAGACATCGCTTGAGTAATTCCCAATCTTAATGCAAGAGCAATAGCAATCTTTTCACCGCCACTGACCATATCCAAGTTAGCTTCCCCTTCTGGACCAAAGACAGAAATGTTATACTCATCATCCAAAATCAAATCAGAATAATTGAAGTTGAACTTTTCAAAGAACTCCCTTGTGTATTTCTGAATTAAAGGCTTGGAATGAGACCTTAAAACCTCTTGAATACCATCCTTACTGTACATATCCCTAAAGTATTTTAGCAATTGAAGATATTCATCGACAGCTTTGAATTCCTCATTATTTTTTCTATTGATTTCAATCAATTCTTCCAAGTTTCCAATGGTTATTTCAAAATTATTTAAGTTATTTTCATTAACTGCCAATTCCTTTGAGGACTCATTAAACTTCTTGTTTAGCCTATCAATTAGAATTATCATATGCTTATAGTTCTCTTCATCATATTGGGAAGATTCTATAGCCTTTTTGATAGCAGAAATCTCTTCAGATTTTGTTTCAATCTCTTTTTCTTTAGCCTTTAGCTTACCTTCATATTCGTCTTTTGCCTTAACTGCACCAAATAAAATATTGTATCTCTTGTCTTTTTCGGCCAATTCCCCAATAGACTTATCAAGTTCCTCTTCTGTGATATCTAATGAAAGCTTAGAGTCCAAGCTAATGAATTTCTTAAGCTTCTCATCTTCAAGCTTAATGTTTCCAGAGATGGAATATAACTCATCCTTAAGTTTAGTCTCATCAGGAGCAGACTTTAGAAGAGTGCTAGCTTCCAAATACTTTTTATTATGCTCTTCAAGATCTTTGAACTCGGAATTCTTGACTTCCATAATCTTATCCAATGATTCCAAGTCATCCTTTTTGCCTTGAAGCTCATTGATTTTTAAATTAAGGCTTTCCAATCTTTTGTTAAGTTTGGCAATATCATCAACAAGATGCTTGTTCTGATATATGTTAGTTTTAATTAAATCAAGGTCTTTTAATTTTGACTCTTTAATAGATTTCTCCTTGTTTAATTTATCAAGCTTTTGAGTATTTTCACTAATCTTTTTATTATTATTAGATATAGTTGTCTCATATGTATGAATCAGTTCATTCTTCTTAACTTCACTAATTTCTGACTGGCAAACAGGACATTTATTCTCAACTTTTCTAATGTCAGACAATGGCTCATCCAAGGACTTGATCTCTTGATTCAAGCTAATGGAATCCTTCCTTAAGGCGTCAATATCTTCACTTATGTTATCAATTTCATTTCTGATTTTAGTCCTAAGGCCTTCAACAAGACCATCCAAATGATTCAAATCATCATTGGTCTTGATTGGAGCAATTTCCTCTTCCAAATCAAAATTGGATAAGACATCTATAGACTTATTGGAAAATTTATCCAAATCTTGGCCATATTGACCAATATCCTTTTCTAAGTTGTCTTTCTCTTTTTCCAATTCATTTATTCGCTTAACCTCAGAGCTTAATTCTGCCTTTTTTCCAATCAATGCCTTAATTTCAGCTTCCATATTAATGAACTTTTCATGATTCTCCTTTTCTTGAGCTATTGTATTCTTATACCCTTCAATCTGTTTTAGAAGTTCCTTATTTTTTTCTTCATCCACTTTAAGTTTGCTCAATTTTAAGAAGGAATCTTTAAAGTCCTTATAAATAGGAAGTTTTTCGCTTGAAGGCTTAAGAATGTTCATTTCATTTTCATATCTTAAAATTTCACTATATTTTTCATATAGATCATTTTTAAGTTTTTTCAATGAATTTAAGTTCTCTTCCTGATGAGCCAATTTTAAGCTAAGGGTTTCAAATTCAGATTTTAACTTATCTAACTTCTCTTTATCCTCATTAGTTTTTGAAATTTCTTCTTCGAGCCTATCCAAATCTTCCCTTTGAACTTTTATGTTTTCAGATAGTTCAAAATGTTCTTGCTTAGTTTTTTTAAGCTCAAAATTAAGTTCCACTTCTGGGCGAATCCTATCTTCCAATACTGCTTTTCTTGTTTCATATTCCTTGCTGATTTCTGGAAGTTTTTTGTATGCATTTTCAAGTTGATCAAGTTTTAATAATTCACCAATCAGCCTTTTACGGTCAGCAGGCCCCTTATCAATCAAATCAGCTATTTCACCTTGCATAATGTGGATTGCATTTAGGAATGTTGATTTGTCCATAGAAGTGATTGCTTGAATTTCCTCATTCACAGAAGTATCTCCAGAAGCGATAATCTCATCATGGCCATTATCGATTAGGAATAAATTAGAGCCAGATCTGGAAGAGGATTTAGTACGTGTGAGAGATCTTTCAACCCTATACTCCTTAGCATTTTGAATGAAGTTGAGCTTGACAGACATCTCAATTTTTTCATTCATATCCTTATTGGTCCTAATCAAGTTATCGTTTTTAGTATTTGATACCTTAAACAATGCAAATGAAATCGCTTCCAATATTGTAGATTTTCCTGCTCCATTTTCACCAACAATTAAACTGATGCCTGGATTGAAATCCAATACAGTGTGAGCATGGGATTTGAAATTATTTAATTCAAGTTTTGTAAATATCATCCATATCACCCATTAAAAGTTATCAAGACTAATTTCTTTAGTCTTTTTCATATTAGAACCCTTTTCAACATCCTTTTTAGAAGACTCTTCTAAATTTCTATTAAAATATTCATCTAAGTTATTAGAATTATTTTCATCATTATCATCATTATCATCATTATGATTTAAATCAGAAAGAGAATCAGAACTAATACTACTAGCAGAATTAGAACCAGAACTAGAACTAAAACTAGAACTAGAACTAGAAACATTATCAGAATTTAAATCATTATTTGCTTCATCATCATAATAATGTTCCTTATAAAAAACATCTGAAAAATGTTTTGCTTCATCTATTTTATTTACAGACAAATTATCCAATAGGTCGATAGATAATCTGCCAAATTCATCCTTGCCATATTTCTCTTTAGCCTGTTTATATACCAATGACCTTGGATCCAAAATTTTATTCTTTCCAAGCTCAATTTCTTGCTTCAATATTTTTTCAGGCTTGAAGCTTGGCCTAAGATTTAAAACATCCTTTCCAATGGCATCTTGAATGATTTCATATAATTCTGCACTATCAAAATCGCCGCCAACAACAGTCAAGTCCAACATAGGCTTATTATCCAATTCACTAATTTCTTCTTTTATCCTATAAAGCCTTTCATGGAACTTGTCATAATCAATTATTTCACTATAGAATTCTCTTGGCAAGTCAATGGCAACCCTTTCGACTTGAGGAGTGTCATAACTTAAGTCAACTACACAAAAGCCCTTTCCAAATTGCCTATAATTGTCATTAGATTCATTTGTTCTCCATATTTCCATAGATCCAGGATAAACTAATTTGCCCTTTCCATAATCTTCCTCAATATAATTATGAATATGACCCATTGCATAATAATCAAAGTTTTTAGGAAGATCGCTCAATTCAATCTCTGCGGTTTCATCAGGCATATACTTTTGAATTCCTTGGTGAGAGACCAAAATTGATTTTATAGACTTTTCAGCAAGCCTTGAGAGTTGATTATATCTATCAATCAAAACACTTTTTTGTGAATTTGCTACATATGGAAGCCCACAAATCAAAACAGCCCCCTCTTGGTAGTATGGACGATCTGGACTAATTAGCTTAAGGCCAATATCCCTAAATAAAACTTGTGGAGGCATAGCCCCTTTTCTTAAAATAGTGTCATGGTTTCCTGCAATTGCATAAATAGGTATCTTCGCTTCGTTTAACCTTAGCAAAGCCTTTTGAAAAGCCACTAAAGCTTCAGTTGATGGCCTATTATTATCAAATAAGTCACCACTATGTATAACGAAGTCTACATCCTTTTCTATAATCTTATCAATATTTCTAGCAAAAACGTCATAAAAGTCATTTTCACGTTCCAAAAGGCCATATTGCCTATGTCCCAAATGACTATCTGACAAATGAGCAAAACGCATTAAATTCCCCCATAATTTATAAAATAGTTTTTAAAAATGATTAATATTAATAATAGTTTATTAAAAATGATTAATATTTATAATAGTTTATTAAAAATGATTATATTTTATAGCTAACTAATATAAAGGATCAATAACTTATAAACCTTTGTATTCCTAAATTAATATCCTCCACTTAATCCTTCAAAATGAGCCAATTCAGATTGGAAAGACTCTTTTTCCTTCTCTTCATTAGATTTCCATTGGTCAATAATGTCCAAGTCTCCTCCACGTTGTCTTCCCTTAAATTCATTGATCTTAACAAGAGTCGGTACCTTTGTCATTAAACCTAAAACCAATGCCTCTCCAATGTTTAATGAAGGCAGCTGCTGAACCAAATCCTCACTCAGATTCTCGCTGGCAGTCTGAACATGCCTTTGGTCCTTAGGCTCAACAAGCCTTAAGATAATCATATTATTGGCCTGTGATAAGGTCTCTGCATCAACAGATTTAGGTGATTGGCTAACAAGACACAATCCAAGACCAAACTTACGGCCTTCTCTTGCGATACGAGTAATCCAGTATTTGGAATTAGGATTCCTGTTTTGAGGAGCTAAAATATGAGCCTCTTCCACTATAAAGAAAATCGGATAGGCTAATGCATTCTTATCTTTATTCTTCACATAAGCCTTTCTGCTTCTAAGGGATCTTCTAAGAACATGAGCAACCAATACCTCTGCAGTGTTTTCATCAACTTGGCCTAAATCCAAAACATTAGCCATTCCAGGCTTAAGCTCCTTTAGAATGTCTCCCACATTGGTATTTAAGAGTTTATCATACTTAACTTTCAAGTCTTCAATCTTATTCATTACATCCATAATCTTTTTCTTATCTGATGTTTCATATTGTTCGCTATCATGCATTTTAAACAAAACATCCTCTAAAATCTCAATGAAATCTGTAGAACTTGCAATGCCTTCTTGAACCTGTTTTCTTGCATCATTGAATGCTCTTCTGAAGTATCTCTCTTGGAGCGGAGCATTGGATGGAATATTTGCCAATTTCTTTATTTCATTAAATTCCATATGCTGAGGATTTATGATAGGCTCAATCACATTCACCTTTCCATTTGTAAATTCAGCATCAACATACTCAGAATGCATATCAAAAATAAGCATGCAGCCATTATATTCAAGCAAACCGTCAATAATGACAGATACTGTGTTTGACTTACCTGCTCCAGTCATTGCAAGAATTGCTAAGTGACGGGAAACCATCTTGTTGATGTCAACACCTATTTCAACATCATCATTGCTTATCAAATGGCCTAACTTTAGGGAATTTTCCATTTGGAATATGTCCTTTAGAACTTGTGATGATGCCATATAAATAGGTGTTCCTGGAGGTGCAGGAGTTCGTGGAAGCCTAAGATTATCGTTAATGTCTCCAAGGATTGTTACCTTTCCCTTTATGTAAAAGTCATCTCCTTCTATTTCCCTTATCTTTTCAATGGTCTCTGGATCATATATATCATTGTTTAGTGAAACGCTGCCCCTTACCATTGATTCAATCATTCCCAAAATGACTTTTCCATCATATTCAAGTGTTACATACTGGCCAACTTGAGGCATCTC